>QFQM01000491.1 GCA_003243255.1 Flavobacterium psychrophilum
AGAGCATTGCGGTTATTTTGTGCAGCTATGGCGTTCAGAGCATCTTTGTCAACTTCGTTACCGCCTACCAATACAATAGTCTCTTTGCTGAAAGCTTCATAATCTACATCTTTGCTCAATACCATTTGTGGCGTAATAATAAGGTCGAGTATGCCTTTTTCAAGATTTTCGACCATTTCGGGATATTCTCCAAACTGTATGATAACATTAAATGGCAATGTCGCAATATAAGGCTCAAGTGTAATCTGGAATGTTTCAAAGCACATACCTACACTAATGGTTGGCGTATGTTTCTCAGTACTTCGCTGGAAGTTCTTTTCAGCCTCTTCCAGTTTGGTGAGTGCATCGTTGATGAAATTATATAGGGCTTTGCCACGTTCGGTAGGCACCATACGGCGGCCTTTACGGTCAAAAAGCCTGTAGCCGGTATAATTTTCCAGTGAACTTAAATGCAGGCTCACTCCGGGTTGAGAGATAAACAGCTCCTGAGCGGCACCTGTAAGGGTTCCGGTTTTATAAACAGCCTTAAATGTTCTGTACCATTCTAAATTAACCATAACTAAACTATTATAATTATAATGCAAATGTATAAATTATCTTATTTTTATAATAGTTTGTCCCGCCGTAAATTTGTATCGTTAAACATAAGATAATAAATATGACTAAGATATTCATCATTAACGGAGGCCAGAGCTTTGGTCATTCGGGCGGGGCGTTCAATACTACAATTGCTAACCAGACACTGGATTTCTTTACCGATAATAAGAATTTTGAAGTTAAGGTAACCAATGTAAGCGACGACTATAACCCTGCAGAAGAGGTTACAAAATTTGTATGGGCAGATGTTATCATTTACCATACGCCAATATGGTGGTTCCAGCTGCCGCACAACTTTAAAAAATATATAGATGTAGTATTCACCGAAGGCCATGCCAGCGGTATTTACAACAGTGATGGGCGTTCGTCTGCAAATCCGACGATCAATTACGGAACGGGGGGAACGCTTCACGGACGTAAATACATGCTTACCACCTCATGGAATGCACCAAGGGAAGCGTTTACGCTACCGGGTGAATTCTTTAAAGAGCACAGCGTAGATGAGGGAGTAATGTTCGGTTTTCACCGTATGAATGCTTTTACGGGCATGCAGCCACTACCATCAATGCACTTTCACGATATAGAAAAGAATGCCGATGTACCACGAGACCTTAAATTGTATACTGAACATCTTAGTAATATCTTTGGTGTAAAGTCACCGGACAATAACCTTACTGAGAAAAACACTGAAATATTTCAATAATCATGAATATTAATTTAACTGCAATAATAAAATCACAGCCTGAAAAGGCAGACGAAATGAAGGCTATACTGCTGGAGCTTGTAGAGGGTTCTACCAAAGAAGAAGCATGTATACAATATGACCTTCATCAGGCTGCAGAAGCACCAAATGTTTTCATATTCCATGAAATATGGGAGGATGCCGAAAGCCTTGAGATACATAATAAAACACCACATGTGCTTACTTTTATAGAAAAATCAAAACCTATATTGCTTGAAGCACCGGGTATTTATATAACCAATAAAATCAGCAAATAATGGAATACAGGAAATTAGGAGAATCAGGGCTTGAGTTATCGGCCATCACCTATGGAGCTTTTGCCATTGGTGGCACGATGTGGGGTGGTAATGAAAAGCAGGATTCCATTAATGCAGTACATGCGTCACTTGATAATGGTGTAACGTCATTAGATACTGCGCCATTTTACGGACTTGGTTTGAGTGAAGAACTTATCGGTGAAGCTATCAAAGGCAAAGACCGAAGCAAAATCCAGTTACTGACTAAATTCGGACTGGTATGGGATGGCAGTAATAACGGTAAAGGTGAATTCTTTTTTGATGCGCAGGATAGCGGCAAAACATATCCGGTATATAAGTTTGCTTCAAAGGCAAATGTCATTAAAGAAACGGAAGAAAGCCTTAAGCGCCTTGGGACGGATTATATCGACCTGCTACAGATACACTGGCCGGATGCGACTACACCCATAGATGAAACCATGCTGGCACTACAAGACCTTATTCAACAAGGGAAAATAAGAGCCGCAGGAGTAAGTAACTACAGTGTGAGTCAGTTACAGGAAGCGTCTAATACTATTAAAG
>QFQM01000094.1 GCA_003243255.1 Flavobacterium psychrophilum
AAATCTTTTATATTGCTTAACCTGTCAATAAGGTCAGATATGGTTTGGAGCACGGTATCAATGTTATTTGCCAATTCCAGTCTGGCATTTTCGGCATCACTCATTATCTCCTGTCTTTCTTCTTCTGTTTCGGCGTTTTCGAGCAGAAACTCCAGCTCATCCGGATTAGGATATTCCAGCATTAAATAAAGCGGGTCTACGTCTATTCCTGTAATCCTGCTTATCTGGTTAAGTTCTGTTTCATGCTCAATTACAGCATCACGGCACATTAAATTGCAAAAAGTACGGCTTAAGCTGTGTTGATTAAAATAATCGTGCTCTCCCGTAAGGTATTCAGCGGTAATTACGTCGTCATTGTTGTCAACACCGATGCTTATATCAAGTCCCATTATTTATAATTGATATTAGTTATTTTATTATCTGAGGTTTGCCTTTTTCGGGATAAATTACTTTAATTTTTTCATCATATTTATATCCTGCCCAAACATAGTTACTCTTGTTATATTGTTCTGTTAACGTTTTATCCAGATGCATTTCCGGATCCAGTCTGTAAACAAGAAACGGACTGTAAGCACCTATTTCTGATTTGGTTTTTCTGTCAACATCATAAATTTCAGGAGAATTCCGGCAAATAAGCTCAGTTGTGCCATCATTATCCAGGTCAGTAAACTTTAGAGGCTCTTCAAGAGTATTGTCAATCAGCATCTCTGTTTTATTATCCTTAATTCTTTCAGGGATATTTCATCACGCCCTGATCCATAAGCAAAGCCAAAAAGCAATATAAATGCCTGATTGTTTTCCTTTCTTATAAATACAAGGCCTGACTTTACTGCATTAGTATTTGCTTTGGCAAAAGTATTGCCTGTTTTATCCCAGATATCTTTAGCGGTAAAAGTATTCCTGCCTTTTGCGCCAAGCGAAATGTTTATTTTACCAAATATTCCCGGATCGCCTTCAACGGGCGGCATATAAACAGAAATAGTGTCGGTTTTCCCGTCGTTATTCAGATCGGTTATAATGGTTTCAATGGGAGTATATTTATCATTTTGCTGGGCAGACATATAGAATGCCGAAAGGAAAGATAAACAAAGGAACAGATTTTTCATCGTGACAGCTTAAAGCTACGTTTGGTAAGAGCTATAATTATGTTTACAGGTAGCAGTACTTGTGTGGCTGCAGCAATCATAAATATAAGTGTGATACCTATGTTGAATATCTCCATGCTGTTGTCCAGCACGTCTTCAGGATTGCTTATCGCAATGGTTACTGCCCACAAAATGTAATAAGCTATAAAACTGCCAACGGTAATAATTGTGTGGATGGCAGTCAGTGTTTTGTTTAGTATATTTTCAGATAGTTTGTAAATAAGTCCCAGTGTAAAATATACTATTGTAAACGCTGTATACAAATGAGAATGCGCTATCACAAAATAAGTGTCATGAACATTTACATCAAAGATGCTGTTATCATCTGATATAAACTCCGTACAGGCAAGAAAGCCAAATAGTATGGCTACTGCCCAAAAATACTGATATACATTCCTGACTTTCATACCCACAAATCTAATAAAAAACCGCTTAACTAATTAAGCGGTTTTAAACTGTTTACTGTGACTGAATACTGTGATTTTTATTTCACTTCAGCGGTCTCAGCATTTTTTCTGTCAGCTACATATTTGGTCAGCATTTTTCCGTAAAGTGACTTTGCTACTACGGGCGACATGCTTTTTTGTATGGTGTCAAGGTATTTGATGTTGATATCGGCAATTTCAGACAGGGCAACATAAGGTCCTACATCGTGCTTTGCGTTATTTAGTGCAAAATTAGCCGTATAAAGATATCTTCTCTTAATTAGTTGGTCTGATTTCTCTCTAACGCTATCAAGTTGTTTTACATTACTGTTTTTAGTAGCTTCAAGTTCCTTAGCTTTTAGATCAAGATAGTCATTGCTGAACCTCGATTTTATTTTTACGAAATCTTCATATAGCTTTTGATTTTCAGATCCTGTGATCTTAGCTTTATAAAAGAACTCTTCATTGGAGGTCTCTATTTTCATATTGCCCGGCTCTGCAAAGAAAGGCAGGTTGTTATCAACCGAGTTAGTCTGGCCCCTGTCAAGGAAAAGATATAGCATCTCTGGAGAGTCTACTTTTATCCAGCTTTCAAAAGTTGATTTACCGTTAAAATCGATGGTGTCTATAGCTACAAGTATAGTATCTTTTACTCTCTGAATGTATAATTTACCTTTTTTAAGGCCTTTAATGTTTCCTGTAATGTGCAGGTTGGCATCGCCATGCTCTTCTTTATTACACGAAACAAGCAGTACCAAAGCCATCAGGGCAAGAATAGTTTTTTTCATAAACTGAGAAAACGGTTTTTAAAAATTTTCCGCAAAGTAAGCAAAATTATGCAGGTATGCCTATCGCAATTTTAAGAAAATGAAGGTGTAAAACAAAAAAGCTTCCGCATTGCGGAAGCTTTATATATAATAAGAACATTTTGTCTTAGTCTATAAGCAGGTTTACAAGCTTAACATTACTGCGGTGAACAAATTCTACAAAATAGCCTGTTATGCCAAATGTAGATTTTTCTGCAGTTGAGCAGGCTTTAGCAGTGCCGTTATTGCTTGCTTTTTGTGTTGCAGTAGCTGGTTTTGCAACTGCATTTTCCTGTGCTTTGATGGGCTTAACAGCCGCTTTTTTGCTGGCAGACACTTCGTGTGTTTCTGTAGCGGGGGCCGGTTTAGGCTCGGTATTATTTTCTGTATTTGCAAAAGCAGCAGATCCAAGTACCAGAAGCAGCAGGGTTAATAAATTTTTCATAGTCGGTTGATTTATAGTTTGGTATATAAGTTGTAAATGTACAAAATTATCCTTTAAGCCATGCTTCTTTCAGCTTATTTTTTGAAGCATCGGTTGCATGATAACCTTCGGTTTCTTCGGTAGGAAGCTTAATAGTGCCTTTAATGTCCTGTTCTTTACCGTCACGTTTTATCTTTACCGCAATGGCATCACCGTCTTTCCATCCTTCACTTGCAACCAAAAGTTCATAAATGTTATCAACATTATAGGCTTTTCCATTTACAGCAAGCAGTATGTCGCTACCTTTTATACCAAGTTTTGCCATAAACTCATTTGGCTCAACATTAGGCAGGAATACGATTTCCTTTGCAGCGTTTTTAGTAACAGTAGGTACCTGTCCGTTTTTAATGAACGGATTACCCGGAGTTTTGATGGTTGTTTTGGTAACACCCATTTTTGCAAAATACTGCTCATATGGTATAGGTGTTGTTCCTGATACATATTTCTTAAGGAATTCGCCTATTTCTGGGTATGTCAGCCTTGTTATGGTTGCAAACAGGTCTTCGTCATTAAAAGGTTTGTTGCTTCCGTATTCTTTAGAAAGGTCTCTCATAAGAGTAAGTATGCCGCGTTGCCCGTTGCTGCTTTCCCTCATTTGTATGTCAATACACATTGCAATAAGCGCACCTTTAAGGTATACGTTATAGTATGCATCTTTATACGGTTTCTGAAGGATGTTCTTACTCATGTTGGTAAAGTCCATAGTATCGTCAAACGATCTTGACTGAGCAATCTTTTCAGAAATCCTTTGGTAGAACTCATCCTCGGTAATAAGGCCCTGGTTTACCTGAAACAGGTTGGCAAAATATTCGGTAACACCTTCATACATCCAAAGGTGCTCGCTCATTTTTGGCGTATTGTAGTTAAAATAGTGTATCTCTTTAGAGTGTACGCTAAGTGGTGTCACGATATGGAAAAACTCATGCGAAACCACATCTTTCAGTGTACTTTTCAACTGATCCAACGGATAATCTTCCGGCATTACAACTGTTGTAGATGTAGTGTGCTCTAACGCGCCATATCCGTGTGCATCGTCTTTAGTGCCATCGGTCAGGTAAATAAGTACGCTATATTTTTTGGTGCTGTTTATTGGACCAAGGAATTTCTTCTGGGCACGCATCATAGTCTCCATTTCAGGAGTCAGCATTTTTGCGGTTATTTTTCCTGTAGGCGAAAATACCGAAATAAGGATGTCCATGTCATCTACCTTAAACGTAGTATAGTCCGGCTTAGAGTACATGATAGGGTGGTCTACCAAATCAGGATAACGTGGCGATGAGAACACATCTACCTCATTGCTGGCATCAGTATCTACAAGAGAAGTGGCTCCCCATAGGGTAGCAGGGTGTGTTATGGTTACGGTATAAGGTGTTTCGCCTTTGTTTTCAAAATATCCTATAAAACCGTGAATGTTAACCACAAAGTTTTTCTCAGCAAGGATATTCGTACCAGCCGGCGAGAAAATATCATGTGTACCTTCTATATCATAGGTGTCATTAACAAGGTAAGTTACTTTAGCCAGTTTTTTGGCACCTTCAATTTTCCACGAATTGTCATCGGGCCTTGTAACGGTAAGCTCTTTTCCTTTTTTATCATAAGCTTTAAACCCTTCAACATATTTTCCGTAATTGTCTTCAGAATAGGTTCCGGGAACGATTTTAGGAATAAAAAAAGTAGTCGTTTCGGTATCAAAAGCAGGAGGGGTGATGGTTACCATCACTTTGTCGTCTTTTACATTTTTCAGGTCTATCGCAACCTGAATGTCTTTGCTTTTTTGAGCGAAAGCCATGCTGCCAAATGACAACACTACCGCAAGCGTACAGATAAATTTTTTCATAATTAGAATCTTATACTTTGTAAGTCGATTGATTGGTTAATTTGTTACAAAAGAAAGTAAAAAATAACTAAATATATTGGAATTTATCTGTCGTAGCGGTATTTCTTAGAATTTGAACGTATAAGTATCCATAAAGTTCCGGCAAGGAGGGCAGGTATCTGCATATATTCTCCCAGTTCAGGCCATATGGAATACGTAATAAGTACTTCTGATAGAATCAGTACTATAGCCATGCTAAAGAATACATTCCTGAACAGTGTAGCTATGGCTTCAATATTCACTTTAGCCTTTTCTGCCGGCGACATAGTGTTGTAGCCGGCAATAAGGTTGTACATTTTGCCATACTTAACCGCAACAGCCGATAGTATCAAAATAATGGCAATAATAAATCCCATGTTGATTTACTGTTTGGTTATCCAGTTGGTAACTTCGTCCAGTGCTACCGGAGCAATAGTTTGTTCTATCTCACCATATTCCTGAATAGAACCTGTTGTGCATTCCTGGAAAAGGTGGTTCAGGTTCATCAGTTTTTTGGTAACTACTTTTTTGTTACCGCTTTTCTCGGCTGCTCTTTTAATGCCGTCAAGATTGGCATCGGCTGCTACCTGTATGTCTTTACTGCCGTTAAGGGCAAGGATAGGGCATTTCAGTTTTTCGATGACAGGTGCAGGGTCATATCGTAAAAAATATACAAACCATGGCGACGTAAGTTGCTCGGTTTGTCCGGCTATTACACGGCCTATTTCATCCTTGGGAACACCTTTTGAAGCGAAGAAAGCACCGAACTCTTTAGTAAGAATGTCGTTAACGGTCGCCTTTCTTATTTTCTCATCGTTTTCGGTTATAATAACGTTGTACGCTTTTCTTAGTGTAACCCCCATGGCAGTAAGCTCATTCTCGGGAATTCCATCAGATTTCCCGGCAAGATAATTTTGAAGGATCATAAGTTCACTTACTTTAATTCCTGGCCCTGCAAGCGAAACAATATAAGCAATATCAGGGTTTTTCTCGGCAACAAGCTGAGCAATCAGTCCGCCTTCGCTATGGCCTATCAGTCCTATTTTCTTTTTATTGACTTCTTTTCGTGTTTTTAGGTAATCTAGTGCGGCCTGTGTATCGGTAGCAAAATCGGCTGAAGTATCATTTACCGGATTTCCTCCCGATTTGCCAACACCCCTGTCGTCATAACGAAGAACTCCTATACCATTTCGGGTAAGATGATCAGCCCACAAAAGAAAAGGTTTGTGTTCCATTAATTCGCTGTTTCTGTCCTGTGCGCCACTTCCGCTAATAAGTATAACTACCGGATAAACACCGTCTTTTTTAGGTAGCGTAAGTGTGCCGCCAAGAGTAATGCCGGCCTTTTCATTTTTGAATGTTACGTCTTCCATATAATAAGGGAAAGGCGCTTTAGGTTCCTGAGGACGTTTGGCTTTTACTTCAATAATTTCGCCTTTGCTAAGGTCAAGTGCCAATGCATACGTTCCCTGGTTAAAGGTTCCTTTAATAATGCCGTTTTCGAGCTTTCCTTTGTAATTAATTCCTGCTGCGGCAATGGAGAAAGTAAGGGTATTGTCTGTGAAAGCAATTTTGTCTATAGGCATATCTTTAGCTCCCTGGTCGGGGCTGTCCATAGTAGCTGTATAACCTCCTACACCCGCGGCGATGTTTAGGACCAATCGTAATTTACCGCCCGGAACGACAAGGTTACCCTGCCATTTTCCGGTAATGTCCTGTGCGAATAGTGATGCCGAAAACAGCATCATAAGCAATAAAAGTGATTTTTTCATGATGATTAAGCTATGATTGATGATTGAACTATTGGTATATCAGTGGGAAAATAAAAAATGAAACGATCTCTGTTAAGATTATCGTTACAATAAACATTACTATTTGTTTTGTGGTTTTAAGATTTGAAGCCGTTTTAACACCATTGTACAGTAAGGCAAAGAACCAGATAACTAATGGTATTAAAAGCAGACTCAAAAAGAGTACAGGTATGATTTCCGGAAGCATTTTTTCAATATTACTGGTATCTTCAGCTGCAACCGCATCAATTTTAGCCATGTAGCCGCCTACACCTGCAAGAGTAGTTATATAAAGAGGGATTCTGGCAATAAGGACAGTACTTAAAATATCTATAGGCCTTGTTTTTTTATTGATAAAATAGCTATAGATAAAAAGACCTGCAAAAAGCAATGTGATGGCAAATACGTTTTCTGTAAAAGCAAGCACGAAAGATGTTCCCATGCTGCTTATATGCATGTCAAGAGCACCGTTGTAGTGTGCTCCAAACAGGTAGGCCAGTAATGAACCGAACGGAATTCCTAAAAGGCCTATAAAAAGTAATGGGCGGGCATCGTATTTTTCAAAAGGGTTAAATAGAAGTTTTTTCATAAGTGGTTAATGGTTATTCTTCGGGTGTTAGTTTTTTTACTTTTTCGATAAGATCGTCCAGGCGGTTGCGTACTGTAGGATAGCTGATGCCCATTTGCGAGGCCATTTCCTTCAGGCTGCCGCTGGTCAGGAAAAACTGCAGGATAAAAGCCTGCTCATCGGCCGGTAGCCTTAAAAGGGGCGGCAGAGGAAAATTACCTGATACCTCTGTACTGCATGTTGGACACAACAGCCGCGACACATTAAGCGAACCCGAACAACTCGGACAGGCAATAGGAAGTTTTGGTGTTTGCATGATTGATGATTTAATTTTAACCAAAGTTAAATAAAATTAAGTACAAACTAAATAAAATTAAAATTATTTTTCTTTTTATTTGAATTTAGGCATAAAAAAAGCCCTTTAAAAGGGCTTGGTAGTATTAAAATTTATTCTTAAAGTAATATTTTGAATCCAGTTCGTCGTCTTCTAAACTGTTAATAGGCTTAGGTTTAGGCTTTTTGGCTGCTACCTTTTTCTTCCACAATTCAAAATTATCCTGAGATAATTTTTTATGCATAATCTCTGTCACTTCCTTTTCCGATAGGCCAAATTCTTTCTTGATTTCTTCAAAGGGTTTTCTTTCCTCCTGGGCGAGCGTCACGATTCTTTCCAGCGCTTCCCTGTCTAATTCAGTATGGTTCTTTTTCATCAGATGAAAAATTAAATCAGGTAATATTTTAAATGTTTAAGATTCTTTATTCAATATTAGTAAAAAAAATAATTGAATATAAACGAGTCTTTCTTTTTGAAGTTTTTTTAAAATTTTTTAAAATTCAATTAATAATTTCAAAATCTTACCGTCGTGATACCAAAAGAATTACATTTTTTCTTTGTTGAGCGCCCTGTTGTTGGTAATCAGGTATATAGAAAAGCCCAATAAATTAACACTAACTGAACCGGTAGCCTGATGAATAGTACCCATTTTGGCAGTCCCATAGCAGCTTTCTCGTTGGTATACATGTATACATTGGCAGGAAAAATGGCAATAAGCAATGCGATGATTCCCCATGCGGCAAAAGCTGATGTTGCAGAAACACAAAGCAATATGCCTAAAATAATTTCTGCTGCACCACTTATCAGGTTAAGCATTTTTGGAGCAGGCAGGGCAGGAGGGATCATTTTCATATAAATGCGCGGAACCCTGAAATGATTGATGCCGGCCAGTATATACAATAGTGCCATTAAATATAAATGCCAGGGTAGTGCCATAGATAGTGTTTTACTCAAAGTTAATCTTTTATATCTTTGATGTATGATAAAATCAATGCTAAAACTTTTCTCTCTCTCAGTTCTTTTGCTGCTACTGTCATGCGGAAAAGAAAAAAACACAGAAACCACGACTGCTAATCCGTTTACTATTGTTGATTCGGTATCACAGCAAACAACCGAAGCTACAGTTTCTACAGATGATGCTGTTGCTAAACGATTCCCTATGGGGAAAGGCAGGCTCGGCCCGATAGCAATAGGCATGACTATGGCTAAAGCCAACAGCCTGCTTGCCGATTTCGAAAAGCAAAAGGCAGAAGGCTGGGATTTTGGCTATGACGGAGGCGGAGCTGCCTGGATTTACAAAAAAAATGGCAAACCCGTATTTGCCCTTGTACCGGGCAGGGATGATGATGTTATCATCGCGATCATTGCCATTGATAAGGAACTTAAAACGACTAAGGGCATCCACCCGGGAATGACGGTAAAAGAGTTGGTTTCATTTTATCCGAATGGGAAAGTTTATTTTAATGAAATGATGGGCTGGGAATATATGTATGATGATGTTAACGGGTGGGAAATGGTATTCCAGACATCTGACAAAAATAGGATAGGAGAATATCCGGAAGGTATTGTTGAAAAACCGGTATTCCCTAAAATGATTGATGTAAAAAGCGACTGGATTGATATCAGCGCTCCTGCAATTCAAAATGACTGTTCATTGCTTAAAAACGGAGGTAATTTTACTTATAAAGATCCGCAGGGACAGGATGTAAAAGTAAATGTGAATGACAACACCTGGACCGAAGAACACAAAAACGGACAGTATGTAACCATCGCTACCATGAAATGGACCGGTAAATGTACTTATGAAAATACCCTGCTTATGTCTTCATTGCCGGGCTTTACCCTTCCACCGGGAACTGTAATGCAGGTAACTATTGATAAGGTTGAAGGTTTTGATATCTATTTTACAGCTACTGCTGCCGGAAAAAGTTACCATAGCAAGCTTACTAAGATTTAGTTATTTACGGATTTGTTGATGCGTTTATTCGTTTTATAAAACTCCAAATCAACAGATCAACAAATAGACAAATCAACCATAATAAATCAACTACTTTTATAGTTATAGGTATAACCCTACACCTATACTATATGATGCGCTCACTCACCCTGCTGCTTTTTAGCCTGATAAGCTGTATGGCGACTTCTGATAATGAAGTAATGCCTGAAGCTAAAAACTACACTTCAAAGCACACCGAAGCCCTTGCTTTCTGTAAGAAGAATAAATACAATGAAGACTATTATTTTCTGGTCGACCTGAGTGTTCATTCCGGTAAGAAGCGTTTTTATGTATACGATTTCAAGCAGAAGAAAATAACCGACAGCAATTTGGTTACTCACGGTTCCTGTGATGCTTTTCAGGATAATGATACCAAATATGAAAAGGCAAAATTCAGTAATAAAAATGACAGTCACTGCTCATCTGTAGGGAAGTACAAAGTAGGTAAACGCGACTACAGCAGTTGGGGCATCAACGTGAAATACTGGCTCGAAGGGCTGGAAGACACCAACAGCAATGCCCGAAACAGGGTAGTGGTACTGCATTCGTGGGAAGCTGTTGCCAATACCGAGATCTATCCGCAGTACACACCGCTAAGCTGGGGCTGCCCTGCTGTATCGGATGCTTTCATGGAAAAACTCGATACCAGACTGCAAAAGACGGATAAGCCGGTATTGCTGTGGATAATCGAGTAAGTTTATTTGTGGATTTGGTTATTCGTTTTATTCATCACTAATAAAATACAACGTATATACATGTTAGATTTTATTGTTTACTCGAGTGAAGCTAACAAATAATCAAATCAACAATAACCAAATCAACTGTGTTGTTTCGCTTCTTCGATCAGGTCATTCAGGTGGATTCGCAGTGCTTTTACTGATATGCTTATTTCCCAGAATGAAACGGCAAGCGAGGTAAGTAGCAGCAATAAACTTAGCCCAAAAATATATGCACCCCAATTCTGTACTCCGCCAAAAAGCAATGCCATAGAAAATACCGAAAAGAAAAGGCTCAGTACGCCATACATCTGCATATGGCGGATAAGTGTAAGCCTTTTGTTGAGGTTGGCTATTTCAAGTAATATGCTTTTCGTCTGGTTGGCTTCATAATTAGCTTTCAGTCCGCGCACTATGGTCGCTATGGTCAGGAAACGGTTGGTGTACGCCAGTAATATCAGTGATGTTGCCGAAAATAAAAGGGCAGGGGTTTCTATTGGGAGGTTCGCCTGGGTGTTTTTTGGTAGAGTAAAGTTATGAACTTTTACATAACCCTGCCATCCTAATATTAAGATACTTTAAGGTTAATTAGTATACTGCTAACAACTGCCTAATTGTAATTGCTTTAATTTTAATGTAATAACAATTAAAAATAACAGCTATGGACTCGATTAACAAACAACAGAAAGAAGATAATTTTAAAGATCTGATTGGGCAGGAGGCTCTGGATAAGATAAAATCCTTGTCAGACAAATCAGGAGGGTGCTTTTTCTGTACCCGCATAGAAACAGGAAAACGTTTTGAAACCCGCCCTATGGCTCCCGAAAAAATTGATGATGAAGGGAATTTCTGGTTTTTGAGTGCGAATGATTCCCATAAGAACAAAGAGATTGAAGCCGATCCGGCAGTGCAGCTTTTATTTCAGGGTTCATCATACAGCGATTTTATGACACTTTACGGAAAAGCTACCATTAGTACTGACAAACAAAAGATTGACGAACTTTGGGATGCCCAGATGAAAACCTGGTTTACCGAAGGTAAAGATGATCCACGAATCACAGTAATTAAATTTACCCCAACCGAGGGTTACTACTGGGACGTAAAAACCAACATGGCGGTATCTATGATAAAACGTTTATACGGGGCAGCTGTGGGTGAAACCTACGACGACTCAATACAGGGGAAAATAAAACCTTAAGGATAATGTTAGTTATGAAAAGCCATCTTTCAGAAATGAGGGATGGCTTTTTAATTTCATCTCTATCCCCCAATCATCACATTGAAAGCTCCAAGCATAATTCTTCCTCCGTGTGCTGTTGTATCTCCCATTCTTGCGGCGGGCATTCCGCCAATCATTACCGTTGATGAACCTTTTACTATTGAATCAGGTGGCCCCACACATACAAGCATATCGCCTACACGTGCGGCAGGGAGGCCTCCTATGAGTACATTTGGCATACACGGTCCTGTTATTGGTCCGCCTACATGCGGTATTGGGGCAGGCACCGCCGGTGTCTGCATTGGGCATTTATGAAAATCGGTTAATCTTGCTGCTGGTGGCATATCTTTTCTGTTTTAATTAATCATTACTATTGCGCCTTTAAGTGTGAGTTGCGCTCCTGCGGTTACTTTGGCTGTGACGGATCCTTGTGCAGTATATTCCGTTTGGGCATTATGTTTTATGTTCATGCCGCTTGTTTGTATGTCGCCACCGGATGAGGTGGTCTTAACACCTTGTGTTCCTTTGATAGAAATGTTTTGATCGGCTTCAATACTTATGTTTTTCGGACTTTTTATAGTTATTCCGCTGTCCGACATCGTTATGCTGTTATTATTTTGATCCTGAAGCGTAATCTGTTTGTCCTTATCGCTAAGCACCACCGTATTTTTTGAGGGTGTGGTTACAGTACATATCTTGTTCTCATCATCAAACTGTATGTTAATGCCTGATTTGGATACTATGGCCTTTATTGGATTCTTTTCTGAAGGTGTAAGTCCCGTAAAAGGCTTATTTGCTGAACTGCTATACAGGCTGCCTAATATTACAGGATATCTGGCATCGTCGTTTAAAAAGCCCATTACAACTTCATCGCCAACTTCAGGTAAAAAGAAGGTGCCGGCTCCGTTTGTAGCATACAGACTGGCAAGCCTTGCCCAAACCACTGTTTCGTTGCCTGCGATTGCAATGCTTACCTGTATTCGGTATTGTGAATCAGGATCCTGATGCATATTAATTACGGTTCCGGTAAACAATCCGTTTATGCCTGTTGTTAGTCCGGAAGCGGGAGGAGCTGATATGTTCTTGTCTTCAACAAACCATGAAGAAGGCATTCCCAGGTTTACGGTTGTGTCCCAGGTTCCCAGACTGATGTTATGCTCAACGCTTGATATGATATAGTCACCGTTAAAACGGTCACCCAATCCTGCCATGGTTATATATTTTCCCGGTACAGCAAGGGAAGTACCCTGAAATTTGACTTCCCCCTGTATTTTGCCATATTCGCTTTTCTTCTGTTGGGCATTAGACCAGTTATTTAAGGAGTCAGAATGTAAGGGAGCCGGTGTTTGAAGTGTAAAATCGGATAATCCTATAACTTCCGAAAGGTGTTTAGGACTCAAATTTCCGGGGCCGGAATAACTACTGATACCCTGACCGCTTATTATACTCTGGGTGGTGAAATCCCATGCATTTGCTTTAACGCTTCCTAACTGAGAAATGGCATCAAGGTTGGCATTAAATTCTATCAGATTATCACCATAAGTTACCTTAAGGGCAGAAGCGGGATCAGCATCAGGCCTGAATACACTTATTTTGTTTTGTAATGTGGTAATGATAAGTCCATTGTTTTCAGCAAGCGATGTAATAAAGTCCCAGTCGGTAACATAGTATTGCAGTTGTGTTGGAATCGTTACAGTTGTGTCTGTAACATTTTGCAAAAGGTTAGGGTATGTACCAATAATTGAAGCAATGACATCGCTGTCTTTTTGATTAGTGAAAGACTTGTTTTTTCTGCCAACTGTCATCCTGATCGATTCGTCATGGCACTCTACTTCAAGAGCGGAGCCTATCAGACTATCTATTCTTATGGTTTGTCGCGTGACTATTCCTGTAAAAATAGTTTGGTTGTTGTTATCATATCCCACCTGGACGGTAATTGTGTTGCCGGGTACAAATAGCGCTGAAGAGCTGACTTCAAATGTTCCGGTATTGGCATCTCCATCGAGTATAACAATTTTGGCAGTAGCAATACGATTAACTCCCTGTTGAGTTGTTACACTGAAAACCGAAAACTGATCAGGTATTGGATTACCATTTGTTAATATCGAAAAAGTAGCGGGATTGTCAGGATTAATTGTTGCAGTCATTATTTTTTTCATAAAAATAAATGCTTTTTGCAACACTGGTACACGTATAATTACGTGTTTGTTATATAATCTTCCTGTTTACCGCATATGAAAGCGCTTCGAGTATATTACTAACATTAAGGCGCTCAAAAATCTTCCTCCTGTAATATTTAATGGTGTCGGGTGCTACGTGCAGTTTTTCGGCAATCTCGTTGATGGTAAGCCCTTGCGCATGAAGCTGCAAAACTTGTATTTCTTTTTTGGTCAGGCTCGCTTTGCTCGATTTTTGCCACACTTTAGATTGAATATTCAGCGTCCACATTTCGTCGCTGCCCTGTTTGTAAATTTCTATGTTGCCTGTTGTCTTATGGTTGGAGATGGATACGGCACACAATGATTTCCACAGTTTGCCTTCAGCAGTAAGCAGTAATGGCGTAAGCTTGTGGTTGATGAGTACTTTTTTATTGTCTTTATTAATAAGGTGGAAGTCGTAAGTAATCGAATAGTTTTTCTTTTCTTCAATAGGGAGGCGTTCGTAAAAATCAAATCCGACTTCGTTGATGATGCCCAACATCTCAAGGTCGTTTTCCGGTACATGCCTGAAATAAAAATCATATCCCATTTCCTGAACTTCGGCAGCGGTGTAGCCACATAAAAATAACGGATTGTCAGAAACATACTCAAAAGACATCTTTTCATAGTCAATCACATATACACTTTCATAGGTAAGCCTTGCAAAGGCTTTTACTACTTCAAGATAGTCGGGGCTTTTATTCTGGTCGGAAGCTGATATTTCGCCAATAGTGTTTCGGGTAAGCAGACTCGATTTTGTGTTATTCATGGTTGTAGGTATTCACTTCAAATTTACACTATAGTGTAGTATTAAAAAACTTTTTTGTGCTAACCTTTGCCGTAAAACCAACCGCCATGAAAAAAATCTCTGAACAAACATTAGAAGAGCTTACCGGACTTGAAACAAGGTTAAAGGTATCCTTTGGGGATATATAATCATTGGAGTACTTGGTATTGCGATCCTACTTTATCTGCAAACTACAAATCCATTGTCGTACCTGCCGCTGGGAGTATTGCCTGTTGTTGGCGGTCCACTGGTATTTGGTGTAAAATCGGTACAGGCAGAAATTGCCAACGTAAAGAGGAAAATATCATAAATTAATAATAGAAAGTTCATAATTTTTCCAATCAATCTCCAGCTAAATTAAAAACCTGCAGTGAAAGCTGCAGGTTTTTGTCTATTATCTAACGTCTAAAATCTAAACGTTTTATTTTATCAATTCAAAACTACGTTTTACGAAAGCTGTTAGCTCTTCGCCTTTTAGTAAATTTTGAGAAAGTTTGGCAAGATCAAGCGCCTGTTTTACCAATGCTTCCTGATGTGTCTTGTCAGTGGTGTTAAGTATGTTCGAAGACAGTTCGTGGTTAGTGTTTACTACCACATTATACATGTCAGGGAAATTACCAAACATACCTTGTCCGCCGCTTGCGCTCATCTCTTTCATACGGCGCATGAACTCAGGCTGCGTAATCATAAATGGTGCCGCATTGCTGTCCATCGCCTCAAGCTGTACTGAATAACCCGTAGCAGGTATGAACTCCTGAATAGAAGTTTTTAGTTTTTCCTGCTCCTCATCGCTTAGTTTAGAGATCTGCTGCTCATCTTTTTTGATAAGCTTATCAACATGATCCGCATCCACACGTGCAAATGTCAGGTTCTCGTTATCGGCTTCCAACTTCTGGATAAGGTGCGATACGATAGGCGAGTCAAGAAGCAGTACTTCATAGCCTTTGTCCTGAGCTGCTGCGATGTAGCTGTGCTGCGCATCTTTGTTAGAGGCATAAAGCACTACCAGTTTACCATCTTTGTCAGTTTGATTGGCAGCCAGTTTTTCTTTCAGTTCATCAAGGGTAAAGAATTTACCATCTACTGTTGGGTAAAGTACAAATGCACCTGCCTTTTCGTAGAATTTAGGTTCGCTAAGCATACCATACTCAAGAACGATCTTGATGTCATTCCATTTTTGCTCGAAATCTTCACGGTTTTCAGTGAATAGTGATTTCAGCTTATCAGCTACTTTACGGGTAATATAGTTCGAAATCTTTTTAACGGCACCATCAGCCTGAAGGTACGAACGTGATACGTTAAGCGGAATGTCCGGAGAATCGATCACACCACGAAGCATGGTAAGGAATTCCGGTACGATGCCTTCTACGTTATCCGTTACAAATACCTGATTCTGGTATAACTGTATCTTGTCTTTCTGAACCTGAAGGTCAGCCGAAAGTTTCGGGAAGTATAATATACCTGTCAGGTTAAAAGGATAATCTACATTAAGGTGTATGTTGAAAAGCGGCTCTTCAAACTGCATTGGATATACTTCCTGATAGAAATTTTTATAATCCTCGTCAGTAAGGTCAGATGGCTGTTTTGTCCATGCAGGATTAGGGTTGTTGATGATGTTGTCAACTTCAATAGTTTCTGCCGTGTAATCTTCAGAAGCATCTTCCGGTTTTGGAAGTGTTTCTGTACGGGTACCGAATTTGATTGGCACCGGCATGAATTTATTATACTTCCTAAGAAGTTCAGCGATTCTGTTTTCTTCAAGGAATTCCAAAGAGTCTTCGGCAATGTGAAGGATGATTTCAGACCCTCTGTCAGTTTTGTCAGCCGGCTCAAGGGTAAACTCAGGGCTTCCGTCACATGTCCAGTGAACAGCCGGTTCGTCTTTGTATGATTTAGTGATGATCTCAACTTTTTCTGCCACCATAAATGCAGAATAGAAACCAAGGCCGAAGTGGCCGATGATACCTGAATCTTTGGCAGAATCCTTATATTTTTCAAGGAATTCTTCAGCACCTGAAAAAGCCACCTGGTTGATGTATTTCTCAACCTCTTCGCCTGTCATACCGATACCCTGATCAATAATGTGGATTTTTTTACCTTCTTTATCGATTTTAACTTCAATAACAGGGTTGCCATATTCAACCTTTGCCTCACCAATGCCGGTAAGGTGTTTTAGTTTAAGTGTGGCATCTGTAGCATTTGAAACCAATTCGCGTAAAAAGATCTCGTGGTCGCTGTATAAGAATTTCTTGATTAAGGGAAATATGTTCTCTACCGAAACATTAATTTTTCCTGTTGTCATAGTATAAGGTTTTTATATGTTTTAAGTTTTTTCAATCTACTCAAATAAAATACCAATTGAGTTTTGGTGACAAATTGGCATTTTTAAGCGTTTTGGGGTATGAAATATTTAGATTGTATTATGCTTAATTGTTAAAAAATGTCGCTTTAAGAAAAGATTAATACGGCTATACACTAAAAAGTCTGTTGATAAAATTGCTTTGAATATCAATACTCCTGTGGATTTCAGGATGATGCGATATGTGAAAAACTAAAAATATTCTTATTAAAAAAATAGCAGGTGTGTTGTTTAGTACCTCACTAATTCATTAATTTTATACTTCAAAAAAATACAATGGATTTGAACCTTTAAAACCTTTTTAACACTATGAAAAAATTTCTTTTTTTAAGCATGTTTGTCATTATGCTGGCTTCATGCGGAGGCCTTGACACTAAATCGCAATATGGTCTTAAAGGCGACTGGACAATTACTAATGTAAGCTATCCGAATTCTGATTATATTAAAGTGACATCTTTTGACGTTGCTGATTCAAAATGTTTTGTCGGAAGTAACTGGAATTTTGTTTCTAACAACAATAAAGGAACTATGAATGTAAACGGAAGCGGAAACTGCCCGTCATTCAACAGTCCTATCGTTTGGACTATTACAAAAACAGGCGATTTTACATTAAAGATCACTGAAGGA
>QFQM01000492.1 GCA_003243255.1 Flavobacterium psychrophilum
AACCATTTACAAGGATCTGATCAAGGCCAATATGCAGGAAATCTTCATTTACCATTTGCTTGAATCCACCACTATCAAACAGGTAACACAATGGAAAGAGAAAAACAAAAAATTATACCAACCTTTCTACGACAAAACAAATACCGCCCTGAATCAGCTTAGGGCCAAGAGAACTCTTCCCGCAAGCTGGGGATATAAAAACCCGGTAGCTTGTTCCTACCATAATGACGGGCACATTGAAAGCATTGGAGATAAAGACGCCCAAGGAAACAGAATTGGTAAATGGTATTATTATGCAGAAAATGGTGTGCGAATAGCGGATGGCAATTATCAGCAAGATGAAAAGACCGGTACATGGAATTACTTTAATGATAGTGGAATAGCTACCAGTATAGAAAACTACGACACAGACGAAATCATATCATTTAACACGGAAGGCGGGTTACGGTCAAAATACATTTTGAAGGATAAAGGCATTGTAGGCCCTTACGAATTATTTTATCTATGCGGAGCATTGAAAGAAAACCGAAATTATAATAAAGAAGGAAAAAGAGAAGGCCCAGGCAAAGCATATTACCCTAATGGAAAGTTAAGCACCGAATTTTCATATAAAGAGGACAGCCTGCATGGAAGGTTCATTGAATGGTATGAAAGTGGAATAAAAATGGCGGAAGAGGAGTTGGTAAATGGTAAACCTTCAGAAAAGTATACCTCTTACTACTGGAATGGGAAGATAAATTCTACCGGTAATTACGAGAACGGAAAAGCAAACGGTGTATGGACCTATTATCATGAGAATGGCAGACTAAGAAAAAAAGGAAGTTTTGTTGGTGATAAAGCCATTGGGCAATGGGATACCTACAATAAGAATGGAGAACTGGAGGAGAAAATCATCTATGGAGATCAAGGCGATTTTGATGCCGATGAGTATTATTATGACGAGGGTAAGCTTCATTATTCACTACGATCAAAAAAGGATGCTGTAATCAGCCTTACGTATTATGATAAAAATGGTAAGGAAATTTCAGCGTTGGGAAATACGGAAGGAACCTTTGAAGGAAAGGGTTATTTTTCCACGGGAGAAGTGCGTGTTGAGTTAAGATATCTCAAAGGAGAACGTAGCGGGACATGGAAATACTTCTATCGCCATGGCAACGTTCAATCTGTTAATGATTATCGTAATGGCCTTCTGGAAGGGAAATACACAGAGTATCACGAGAATGGAAACTTAAAAATTGAATCGAATTATACGGAAGGGAAACTGGACGGACTATATAAGGAATATGGAAAAAATGGAAAATTAAAAACTTCGGGATGGTATGTTCAGAACCAAAAGCAGCAGAAATGGTACACTTACCATACTGAGGGTACTCTTGAATCTGACTCGTATTTTCTTGATGACACTCAGGTAGGATATACACTAACGTACAACGAGGATGGGAAACTTTCTTCTAAAATAGAATTCGATGAGGAGGGAAAAATAAAAATGGTTACCTACTATAATCAGGATGGCATCGCCTCTTCAGAGGCAACTGTTACTGAGCCCAATCAACTCACAATTACTCAAAAGTATCAATCAGGTAAGATTGCCCAACAAGCAGTTTTACTTTGCCGGGAATGGAATGGACAAACTCAAGTCATTCTATCTAATGGTAAAACGTATAAATCAGATAGCTTTGTCAATGATGGACGAACAGGAAAATACACCACCTGTTTTTCTGATGGCAAGGTAGAAGGAACTGGTTCTTACGAAGATGGCCTCGCTACAGGAGAATGGAAATGGTATTATGATAACGGGAACAAATACAGTGAAGGTAAATACCTTCAGGGTGGAAGAGACAGTATCTGGACTTATTACTACCCGGGGGGGCAAATCTCAAGCACCATTAATTATTCTGGAGATATTAAGCATGGTGAATCACAAATTATTGCTCTCGATGGAAAAATTGTCTTATACAAAAAATACCATACAGGAGATCTGATTGCGTATCGACTTTATGACAAAGAGGGTAAGCTCTCTGACTGGCTCCCCTTCACTGGAAATGAAAATCTGGTGAGTTATTTTCCAAACGGGAAAGTGGCTGTTAGTGAATACTATAAAAACGGTGAATACGATAAGGAACGTACGATTTATTTTCCATCAGGAAAAATA
>QFQM01000493.1 GCA_003243255.1 Flavobacterium psychrophilum
CGTCGGAAAATAGTTCTTTCATTGCTTCAGGGCTGTGGAGGTCGACTTAACAAAGTAGCCCTCCAGAAACTTCTATTTCTTTTCACTAACCGTCAGAAAAGACCCGATTACGAGTTTGTTCCGTATCTCTTTGGATGCTACTCATTTTCAGCTGCGGCGGATTTTTCGGCGATGATCAAACACGGTGATTTGTCCGAGGTTGAAGAGGCGTATGTTCCCAAGTCGCGGGTAAATTATTCTGCCCAGTTAAAGGTGGAAGATCGAACTATTCTTGCAAACATAGTCTCTCAATTCAGTAGCGCATCGACGCAACAGTTGATCAAGCACACTTACTTGAACTATCAGTATTATGCAATCAACAGCACCATAGGTGATAAAGTGCTTACCAAAGAAAAGTGGGAACAGATACGGAGCTCTAAACCTACTTCAACAAAGACCATTCTGTACACAATAGGATATGAAGGTTCTTCATTGGAGAACTATTTGAACCGTCTTATTCAAAATGATGTGAGGGTGTTGGTTGATGTACGAGCGAATCCACTAAGTATGAAGTTTGGATTTTCTAAGAATCAGTTGAAGGACTTCTGCGGGAAATTACACATAAGGTATATCCACATTCCACAGGTAGGAATAAAGTCTGAATATAGGCAAGAGTTGACGGGACAACTTGCTTACGATAAGCTATTTGTTAAATACAATCAGGAAATCATTTTTAGTACGGCCGGTATGACAAGGGAAACTGCAATACAGATCTTCGGTGTGCTGACACTGATCGCCTCCTATGCCATCAAACTTATTGGATTTCCTGAACAGATCCAGAAGATCAGAAAGGCAAAATCTACCGAAGGCATCTCCTCACTCCTTTTTATTACGTCGTTCATTTCCTTTTTTCTGTGGACGATTTACGGTTTTTTAAAGGATGACTGGGTGATCATATGGGCACAGGGTCTTGGAGCCATTGTTGGCGGAATCCTTCTGTTTTATATGTGGAAATATCGGAAATAACGATCCTTTTTATAAAAATATGCTGTAGCGCATCAGTTCAGCAATGTTTTTGCATTTCAGCTTACGGATAAGATTCTTCCGGTGTGTTTTGACCGTTTCATCGGAGATGCTGAAAACATCTGCAATTTCCTTATTGGACTTCCCCTGGATCACTAAGGTCAGCACCAGCTTTTCCATCGGGGTCAACTGCCTGAAGTACTGAATACCTTCAGTGTAAAAAGTTCTCCTGTTCAATACTCTTAGGAATTCATGTAAATAATCGGGGAGCTCACTTAAGTCGACATCAAGAATGATTCGCCCCTTACCCAGTTTTAGGTATTGCTCTATTCTTAATTCAGGGGAATGCTGTTCAGCGCGTGAAGGACCAGCTTTATAGGTACTCACCCAGTCCATCGCTGAACGTTCATGGGTGAAAAAATGCGGGGTAAAGGTCGTTTTTCCATCCGTATACATGTTCATCACACTTAGCCCGGCATAAATATCAGGACTTAAGATATGTGCAACCTTATAATCAATGGCATGCCTGCAGGCGGGAATATCTAAAAATTCGAGAATCCACTGCTGCAGATCAGGTGGAATCGCATAATTCATTGAAGTCAGATCCCAGATAACTTTTTCCGGAACGATGGCTTCGAATATCTTTTTATATTCTTTTATTCCTGAAATCATCTTTTCAGGACCGTCGCAATTATTCCATTTACCCAGAAAAATATCACGTTTCTCGTCGTAGTGCATCTCCAGGTCATCCGATTTGAACAACTGTTCCATAGTATTAAAATTGGCTACGCTAAATTTAACACTATTTAAGATAACTGGAAATGCTTATTGTAATTATTTATGACTGATAATCCGCAATTTACAGACCGCGCTTACTGATTACCGTACTGTTTTTTATGTGGCTCTGCTCCGTCTTGGAATCCATATGGTCTTCGTTATCTTTAAGGGAAAGCTGAATATTTCTCTCCACAGCTGCCAGTTCGGTTTTTAAGTCCGAAAGCTGTTTCTCTTTCTTCCACTCCCCGGCCGCAATTTCCCGTAAAACAAGCTTGTCTTTTTCAAGTTCTGTACATTTTTTTTCTTCCTCAGCGATGATTCCCGGTAATTTCTGCAGGGCATTTAAAAAAT
>QFQM01000095.1 GCA_003243255.1 Flavobacterium psychrophilum
ATATTGTATCGTGAACCTGAGTGCTTAATGCCTCCACTCCTAGCCCAGCCCTCATGATAAGGTGCCGCTGTAATAGGATGTGTAGGCGATGCCGCTGCCATTATATAGGTAATAAGGCATTCGTTGTAACCCTCAAGCTTAAAATTCTTAACCCATTCATAGTTTGGTGACCAGTGCCAGTACAGCACATTTTCGCCACCTTTGGTATACCAGTCCCATTCCACACCTTTCCATAGTGCATCGGCTTGTTGCGCCAGGGCCTGTTCTTCGGCATTGCCATTTTTAAAATATTCGCGAACACAAATCAAAGCTTCGCACAAGAAAGAGGTTTCTACAAGATCCCCCCCATTGTCGTCATTGCCAAAAGGCACTACTTGACCATTAGTCCCATTTATCCAGTGCGACCACGCACCGTGAAATCTATCAGCATTTTCAAGAAAGTTTAGCGAAGTCTGCAAACGTGTCACAGCTTCACCACGGGGTACAAACCCCCTGTCTATTCCTACCAATATCGTCATGATACCAAAACCAGAACCTCCAGTAGTAACAAGATTTCTGTCTAAGGAAGTATCATCAACATGATAACGCTCTCGAGCCAACTTAGAATTAGTTTCTGCATACTCCCAAAAATATTTGAGCGCATCTTTTTGAGCAAGATCAAGAATTTGCTCATCGGTAAGAGTTTCCTCCACAGGTGGCGTTGTAGTATCATTATCATCACTCTTAGAATCGCATGATGAGCATGACATACAAAAAGTAAGGATAATAAAAAGGTGTACTATTTTCACAACAGTTGTTTTTTAGATTGATGATATTTTTTTTGGAATAGCAATATAATTGGGGACAATATTGCTCAGTAAGAGAAATAAGAGATAATTACCGGCAGCTTAACCACCGGTAATTATTTTAATAGTTTAAAATTATCTACCAGCTTTCTCAAGCTCGTAAAGAGCGTTGATATCTGCCTGGATAAGTACTTTTTTGAATACACGGATTTCGTCAACCTCACCAGTTAGAGCTGCGTTCCATGCCTCAGCATTAGTACCGTCTACTACTGAGTTAAGAGCACCAATAATTGGGTGGTTTGGAGTAAAGAAACTCATTGGCATTGGCTGTGTATTACCTTCCGGATCGTTGTTTCTCTCTTCCCATGCAGAGTTAGAGATTTTAGCTCCGTTTACATAAAGTTTATTAGTAGCAGTAGCTGCATCCCAGGTATAAACAACATGAGCCCATTGTCCTCCAATTTTGTTAGCATTCCATGTATGTGTATTATCCATCCAAGATTCTTGTTTGATCATGTTCACACAGTCACCTCCAAATGGTGTTCCGTCAGGTCTTGAAAACTGGTATTGGGCTTTCATCTGGATAGAATCGCTTGATACTAACCCGTGAGTATTTCCAAAAATACTTAAGTTACCTACGTTAGCATCCGGACCTCCTGCAAAAGAGATAATCGGAGAAATTACGCTAGGCCCATCAGCTGTCATTTTAGTGTTAGATATCTTAACCCAACAACTGATTGTTAGGCTGCTGCTCTGAATATTAAGGTTAGGAATAGAACCATAGTTTAAATAACCTGAAGTAAGTTTAACTCCCTGTCCTTTAACTGCAGTAGCATAACTTGCTCCAACAGAATTTGCAGGCATTGCTCCTGAAATACTTTCTTTTCCATCTCCATTTAATGGCCAGTAAGCTAAAAGGTCAGTCGCTGCTACTTCATCAGCTGTATTATAACCTCCGATTGGAGGTAATGTTGAGCCTCCTTTATCATCATCACCACAAGAAGTAAGCAACATACCTGATGTAGCCATCATTGAAAACGCTAAAATTTTGATTGTCTTCATAATAAATTAAATTTAAATTAAGTGTTAGTATTAGTATCCGTTGTTTTGAATTAATCTTCCTCCGCTTGTTGCAATCTGTGATTGCGGAATCGGGAACAGCTCGTGTTTCCCTGTTACAAAAGTTTTGCCTACAGCACTCATTGCTGTTGGGCCCTGCCCTGTTCGTACAATATCAAACCATCTGTCATGCTCCATCGCCATTTCCCATCTTCTTTCTTTGTAAATATCCTGAAGCGTAATACCTGTAATATCATCAAGTCCTGCTCTTTCCCGAATCTGATGGATGATATCGGCCAAATCAGATGTCTGTCCTGACTGAAATCCTGCTTCAGCCCTTATAAGCAATACATCGCTGTATTTTAAAAGTCTGAGATTTTTAGCCGTATTCCCTTTATCATTGTTCCATGATTCTGCAATGCTGCTTTGATATGCCTTATAATTATAGCGTGGATTAGACCATGTTGTTGGTGCCTCAAAACCATCCCATAATGTTGAAGGCACAAACAATACTGTAGCATCTTTCCTCACGTCTCCGGTTGCATAAGAATTCACAAGTGCCTGTGAAGGAATATTGAATCCCCAGCCTAAATCAGGAGTTCCTCTCGGTCCCTGAACATTGGTATAATCCCTTATACCATTGGTTAAAGTTGCCTGCACTTCAAATACAGATTCCTGTTTGTTTTCGCCTACTTCACGCCATACATCAGCATAATTAGGAAGAAGTCCATATTCTCCTGATGAAATTACATTACCCGACATGTTATAAGCATCGGTCCATTTTTGCTGATATAGGTATACTTTAGCAAGTAGTGCCTGTGCAGCACCTTTGGTTGCCCTGCCCAAATCATTAGGAGCATATTGTGATTTAGTTGGTAGCTTTTCAATAGCATCCAGTAAATCAGCCTCAATTTGAGCATACACTTCCTCTTTAGTTCTTTTTGTGAATACTATCTCATTGATGGCTTCGGTATCATTAAGATCTATTTTTTCAAGTACCAACGGTACTCCCCCAAAACAGCGTACCAGGTCAAAATACCAAAATGACCTTAGGAATTTAACCTCACCAATTAACCTGTTTTTTAATGCCGGATCGGCCTGAAGCAAATTAAGATAGTAAAGAGCATTGTTGGCTCTGTACACACCCTCATAACGACCTTTCCAAACATCTTCAAATGAGATATCTTGAGCATCAAAGGTCAGGTTGTCCATTTTTGCTTTATCAGTTCCCGTATCACTTGCTGTTGATCCTTTATCAGCATCATCAGATGTAATGCTTGTAATTCCTATCCACGAAAAGGAATACATATTATAATCCAGCATTTTATTATAAACACCATTCACAAGCTGAACAGCATTATCAGGATTATTAAGAAAATCGTCTTCTCCTATTACATTATTAGGATCTACATTTAAATCATCATCACAGGAAATAAGCGTTGCTAATACCAGGAACATTCCTGCAAAAGCCCTTGATGTAAATCTCTTATTTAGTTTTATATTTTTCATAGCTTAAAAACCTACATTAAGTCCGAATAAAAATGTCTTGTTAGTTGGGTATGCATCCAGCTCTATACCGGCTGTACCAAGCGGATTACCACTATCATCACCTTTAATTTCAGGTGAAAAGCCTGTAAACTTGGTAAACAGGAATGGATTGATCGCTGTTGCATAAAATCTTATTTTATCTATTCCTTTAAATACCTGTGGCAGAGTATAACCCACGGTAATGTTGTTTATCCTCAGGTAATCTCCTTTTTCAATGTAGTAGGTAGATGCCCTTGGTACTTCATTTGATGGCCTAGGATTCTTTCCATCTGTATTTGATGGTGTCCAAAAATCAGTAAGCAGTTCATCCTCAATATTCTCTCCACCAAAGCGCTGTGCTTTCTTACCATTATAAAGTTTGTTACCGCCAACACCATAGGCATCTACCGAGAAATCAACATTTTTAAACGTAAATCCCAGATTAATACCATATGTAAACGTTGGAAGATAAGATCCTGCAACTACCCTGTCATCACTGTAAGTAAAGAAACCGTCAGAATTATAGCCGGTAACATCATACACATAAAAGCTTCCAAGCGGCTGTCCTACCAAAACCTGTTTGGTGTATTGTCCGTTGCCCAGGCTTCCTCCTGTATAATTACCGAAAAGAGAACTGTTTACTTCGGTTAATTCGTTTTTATTATGAGAGTAGTTACCTCCTACCCAGTAATTAAAATCAGACCCAATAGCATCCTGCCATTTAAGAGTAACTTCTATACCCTTATTGCTAACTGTACCTACATTTAAAGGAACTGCAATTGGAGACAATACCGATGGTACAGCGACAGGTAAGATAGCATTCTCGGTTTCACGGCTATAAGCATCAAACACACCCGTAAGCCTGTTATCAAGTACTGCAAAATCAAATCCTAAATCAATCTCTTTCATGGTTTCCCACGTTAGATTACGATCAATATCATTAGGTACATTTGTTCCCGGATTAATTATTTCAGTACCACCGAAAGAATAATTATATCCTGAACCAAAAACTATTGAGTTAAGCGACTGGCCGGTATATCCGTTACCAACTTCACCATAGCCTCCACGTATTTTAAAATTGTTCAGGAACTTTACATCCTTCATAAACTCCTCTGAAGTAAGTACCCATCCTGCAGATACTGAAGGAAATACAGCAAATCTGTCATCCGCATCAAAAGTACTTACCCCTTCACGCCTAACAGAAGCGGAAAGCAGATACTTATTATCATAATCATATTCAAGCCTGCCAAAATAAGCTACTGATACAATAGGAGTATCGGTTATATTCTGAACAACCGATCCAGGTGCCACTTCAATATTATTAGATGATAGATTAAGGTTCCAGTAATTAGACTGAATAGGAACATCATATCTTGTAGCGTTCATATATTCCGAAATCTGGAACGATGTTTTCGACATACCTGCCTGAGCTGTAACATTATGCTTATCGGCAAATGTTTTATTAAAAGTGAAGTAATTATCCCAGTTATAACGATAAGAAGTATTTCTTCGCTGCTGAAGTGAATTGATAATAGGATTTTCAGGATTTGTTGCAATATAATCGGCAATCTCTTTGGTTGGATTAGCCACTAGCCATAAATCTCTTGTAGGTGTATATGTATAGCCTTTACCCCATAATGCCGTCGCACCAAAATTTGAAGTAAATTTTAAAAAGTCAACTATTTGGGCTTCAACATTTACTGCTCCAATAAGTGTAACATTTTTGTTTTGCTCATTTGTATAATATAATTGAGCTACAGGATTAGCTACATTATTAAACCTGTCTGAACCGTTGATAGAAACAAGCCCTGTATTCGGGTCTCGTAATGGCTGCCCCCATCTTCCATTTGCAAACCGAACCGGCATTATAGGTGCCTGTTTATAAGCATTTGTAAAAGCACTTAACGGCCTTGGGGTTGTATGATCAATAGAGAGGTTAAAAAATGGAGATATCTTTAATTTGTCATTAAGCAACCTGAATTCATTTTTACTGATAACGTTTGTACGCTCATATTCAGAGCCATTAAGTATACCTTTTTCTTTATAGTTAGATGCTCCAAAATAATAAGTAGCGTTCTCTCCCGCTCCTGATAATGATATGCTGTTACTTATAACCTCACCTGTACTTGTAATCTCATCAAGCCAGTCTGTATTATAAGGCTGATCAAAACTAAAGTAACTACTTGAGCCAAGTGCAGCATTTCCGTAGTAGGCATAACGATATGAATCGGCCATATCAACTTTACGTTGTATGTACTTTTGCCCATAATAGCTGTCTACCGAAACTTTTATCTCACCTTGTTTTCCTTTCTTAGTAGTAATAAGGATCACACCATTTGAACCTTTCTGACCATAAATAGCAAGAGAAGAAGCATCCTTTAATATATCTATTGTAGCAATATCGCTTGGATTAATTCCATTCAGACCATTTGTTTCAATTCCATCAATTACATAAAGTGGATCTCTTGCTCCTGTAATAGTTCCAAGTCCTCTTATACGAACTGTTGGATTTTGTCCCGGTTCATCATTGGTAACAATATTTACTCCGGCAGCTTTTCCCTGAATTGCCTGCATTGCAGATTGTGCAGGTGTCCTTACGATATCGGCAGCTTTAATCTGTGAAACAGAACCTGTAATTGCTCCTGCTTTTTTGGTTCCGTAACCTATAAGAACGACTTCCTGCATTTCATTTTTAAAAAAAATGGAGTCATTAAATATGGCATCCAGAGAATCCTGAGGTTTGGTCTGGGTAGGCGGCACCTGTGCAAAAAGTGGTACCGCTAGTAAAGAGAAACTAATATGTAGTAAAGTTTTCTTCATTGGGTTAGTTATAAAAATTACTATTAACCCAAATTTAATAACTAAAACGTTGTAGTGATACTACTATTTAGTATTCATTAACACATCAAATCTTAAAAAAATCAATATAAAAAACTGAAAAACAAAACATTATAGCAGATACCAACACATCATAAAAAGAGTTAATGATGTAGTAATGATGTATAAAGAGTGTGTAAAAATTAATACTTTTTTATGATAAAGAGGCAATATTTTAATCAAATTTATATGCTAATCATAAACCTATACAAGCTATCGTCCTGAGAAATGTCTAATTTTTTTCTTAATCTGTATCTATGCAGCTCAACTCCCCTAAAAGAAATATTCATTAAAGGCGCTATTTCTTTCGATGAAAGATTCATTTTTAGATAGATCGAAAGCTTAATATCTTTGGAAGTGAGCGACGGATATTTTTTTGATAACCGTTCTACAAATTCTTCATGGCTTTTGAAAAGATTCTTTTCAAAACTCTGCCATTCATTTTTGCTTATGGTATTCGTTTTTATAATCTGTCTTATCTTAGTTTTAAGTTGTCCATCATTATTTTCATTGTTCAGAGCTTCCTGAATACTTTCTATCATTTCACTGTGCTTAGCGATAGACAACGACTTTCCTGCTACTTCAGACGCTTTGTTCTGAACTTCCATTTCAAGCCTGTGTTTTTCAAACTCCTGTTGCCTTAATCGATTTTCAGCTTCCATTTCCAACTCCAAAAGCTGTTTCTTATGTTTAAGTTCTTCCTCATTAAGCTTTACCCTCTGCTTATATCGAATTAAATTCCAGCGATAGTATAAAAAGAAACTTCCACTTATAACTACTATATACACCAATATCATCCAAACCGAAAAATACCATGGCTTAGAAACATAAAAATAATATTCTGCAACCTTATTATCTTTTTTTCCATCTACGGTATAAATCTCGATATGCTGTTTACCACTGCTTAAATTATTCAGAACAATATTTCCATTCTTTACAGGTGTGAGTTCTGAATCATTGAGTCTGTAAAGCAAATCCGGTTTTCCGTATCCAAAATATTTCGCAATCACATGTACATCAACAGACTGATTATATTTTACTTCGGTTTCATCATTTACAAGTACATCATGGTAATATGCTTCTATTTTAATGTTTTTAGTTTGAGGCGTATCATTTTTAAGGTCAAAAGATATAAATCCATCATCAAGGTTTATTAACAGCTTTTCACCGTCTTTGTAAACCTTGGTATTTTCCATTATAAGCCTGCCCTGATAATATTTTTCAGGTAAAAGCCTCCATTTAAAATCATTATTAATCTGCGTTATCAAATAAAGAAGTCCGTCCTTCAGAACCATAAAGTGGTCATCATCTACAGGAATTATATCTGATATATTGCTGAATTCGGTATTAAAAATCTGGTTCTTTTCAAGTTTACCTGCTATACTGTTATAAACATACCATGAGTTATTTATTAAAAACAATATCTCATTTCTAAAATTAAAGATCTTTACACCAAAGTCACTGGTAATATTATTGCTTCGTGATACATTCTCGACACGTTTTACCTTAAGATTTTCATCATAAGTTATTCTGTAAAGGCTTCTGTAGTTGTCAGCAGCCCAAAGCTCACCTTTTTTATTCTGTGCAATATTTCGAATAGGTTTTGTAATACTGTCCAGAATTTTCCATTTGCTCAAATCGTTAAGATCTTTATAAACGGCTATTCCGGAATAGTTAGCCTGAAAATATACGTTATCAAAATCACTCTTTAAAAATTTCCATCCTCCATTAACCGGATTAACCCATTTTAAAGAGTTGTCTTTGTAGGTAAAAGTACCGTCATTATGCCCAATAACAAACTCATTATCGTGTTTATAAATATCCCAAACCTGCCCCTGTGAGTTTGGAATAGCATTAAGCATTTCGTTTTTATAAGTAAAAATTCCGTGATTTGTTACAAAAAGATACCCCTGAGGCATTGTAGATAATGAATATACCGATCCCAATATACCGGAATTGTCCGAAAAAATATTTACAGGAGAATTAACTTCTATATGAGTAATACCGTTATCAAGCCCCAACCATAAATCACTCTCATTATCCATGTTTAGCGAAAGGATTGCGTTGTTCTTAAGGCTGTTTTTACGGTTAAGGTTTTTAAAGCTATTATTTTTAATATTTATGATATATAAACCTTTAAGTCCGGTTCCAACAGCTAGTAGTGAATCATTCAGGAATTTGGCAGTGACAATAACATCATTTTTTATCAGATCATTGAGACTACTTTTCCATGAAGAAATACCGGATTCATTACCTATATATATACCATTGTTTTTAGTAAAGATATAAATCTGACCATTTTTTTTCTCCATCCCATGTATGATGTTATTCTCAAGCTGAGGCCAGTTTTTTATCTTATTGAATTTCTTTCCTGAAAGTGTATAAACACCGCTTTTTACAGCTGCAACATAAATTTTGCCATCAATAAGATAACAGTAAGAAATAAGTTCCGGAAATTTGATTTTCTCTACATTCTTGCCATCATATACATAGATCTCATTGAATGACTGAAAGTGAATTTTTCCATTATAACTGAATATTTTCCATATTTCTTCATTATCCGCATTACCCAAAAAGAGATTTTTATCTTTCGAAACAGAAAAATATTTCATTTTTCCACTGATTCTTCTCCAATAGCCAAACTCTTTATAAGAACCACAATAAATCTTATCCCCCTCTACAAAAACTGATCTGATAATGGTTTTGTTTGGTAATGAATATCGTTCCCATTTCACACCATCATAACGCAGAAAGTAATGGTTATTAGCAAAATACATTGCATTATCTTTACCCTGAACAACATTCCACACCTGATTATCACCATTGTATTCGGATTTTGTAAAATTCTCTACAAATGGTAATAACTCCTGCGAAAAAGCCGGCGATATAAATTGTAAAAAAACTAGAAATAGTAAAGCCTTAAAACGCATATGGGGAAGATTAGCATCTCAAATATATAAAAAAAATGCCCCTATATATGGGGCACATTTTCTTTTTCGTTTATATAATCCTTAAGATACCTGAATTTTTCTGTTAGCTTACCTCCATCGGTAATTTGTGATCGACTCAGCACATTATCTTTGTCATTATTAAAGAAAGCAGGAATTATATGCTCAAGAAACATTTCTCCAAATCCCTGACTGGCATCTTTTGGTAATTCACAAGGTAAATTATCAACAGCCATGACAACAATTGCTGACGGATGGAACATATCAGTTTCTTTTTCCTCATAAGGATGATATCCGTAGAAAGGTTCCGCTATAGTTGAAGCCCTTAAAGTACTTGCGATCGGACCCGCAATATCACAAGAAATATCAGCAATGACCTTAATTCTGTTTGATGCAGATTTTAGCATGCCTGCAGATAAGATTACAGGAGCATCTGCGCCATAAAAGTGTCCCGCAAAAAATATATCTGAAGCATTGGCAAAGCGCTCAAAGTCTGATATATATTCAGAAGGTTTTTTATAGAATTCAGTTTTATCAAAGGGTTTTCCGTCTTTCCTTTTATTATAATGCTCAACATCTATATGAACATAAACCGGCTCATTATAATTTTTTGAAAAATAATTCTCAACCGATACTTCTTTAATCTTCATAGCATCGAGCATTTCCTTAGCCCCCATACCTACTTTACCTTTGCCTGTAAGAACAATTTTTACAGGAGGAAGCATCATCTTTTTCAATCGGGAAATTAATGCCGCTTTATCAGGCAGTGTTTCTGCTTTTGGTAAATTATACAATTCATATTTAAGAGCAAATGCCCTAAAGCCATTATAAACACCAACATTACCTGCATACCTGCCAAATCCAATCAGACGTTTACCATTCTCATCAACAAATGTTTCGTGATCATACAGGTCTATCTCTTTGTCTATAATCGACTGAAGTAGCTTTTGATTGTGAGGCTGTTTCTTAATTGTATGTGAAAAGAAAATATATTTTTTATGTGGCATAAGAGCTTCAGTAGGTATTTCTTTTACACCTATAAATACATCACAATCAGAAATATCATCTGCTACTTCAAAGCCTTTCGAAGCATATTCACTATCATTGAAAATACGGATATCCGACGACTCCACCTTTATCTCTATAGCAGGAAATTTTTGCATAAGTATCTCGAGCATTTCAGGCGAAAAGACTACCCTTTTATCCGGTGGTGATTTTCTCTCCTTTAGTATACCAAATTTCATTTTGAGTCGGGTTTATTACTTGATAAATTGTTAGTTTAAGTACATTTCAAACGTTACCTTTAAATAATATAACAGTATCGGTAAAAATATTTTCAAATATAACAGTATTTCCTTCCTTTCCCAATAAATAATGGAGAAAAATATCATTATATTTGCAGAGAGGTTTTGGTATTATTTTTGAGTAATAACAAACTGATTACATACATGGGGTCGACTGGTTTTGACAGCAGGCCGAATTGAACAGTAAGCACGTCGAGAACAGGAGTTGGTTCTCGTTAATACCTCGGCTCCGAACTTTTAAACGGCGAAAATAATTACGCTCTTGCTGCTTAATAATCTGAACTATAGTAAGATTTAGCCACGTCCTGCAAGGCAGGAAAGTGAGATTCTCCTAAAAAGCCCTGGTTTATGGCGTTTTGTAATGGGGAACCGTAAAAATAGACCTGGGGGATTTTTTGCTTCGCGAAATCCCTGAGACTTTAGAGGCTAAGTGTTGTGTGGCAGTTTCCGGCCTTGCATAACATCGAAAATCTAAGCGAAAACTAAGCGTGTAGAAAGCTCTTTGCTTCCCTGTTTGGACCCGGGTTCGATTCCCGGCGACTCCACTTTGACGTTTTCAGCGTCTTGGAAATATCCAGTGGAAAACAGACTTAATGTCTTGAAAAGCCTATAAAACCTGCAATTCTGAACGATTGCAGGTTTTTTTGTTTCCACCTGTAATGTTCAAAATTTGTAAAAATGCACAAAATTAAAGGTGCATTGCCGATGCAATTTGGTGCAGAAAAAAAACTGCACCGAGAAGTTAAGTTAAATTGCACCAAAAGACAATTTAAGACTCTGAAAGACAAAGGATAACAACCTTTTTTATCTATGATGATTGCTTCATAATTCTACAGTATTAATTTTTAATCTAAAGAATTATGTTAGAAACAAGTTTCGGACTAACCTTCTTTTTGAAGCCGTCCGCTAAGGAATCGAACTCTCGTTACCTGTACCTAAGAATTACCGTAGACGGGGTTCGCAAAGAACTTTCGACCAAGAGAAAATGGGATCCTAAGCGTTGGGATCCCAAATTTGAGCGCGCAATCGGTGCAAAAGAGGACGCCCGCGCTTTTAACACCTTTCTTGACACAATGGTTATGAAAATTAACCAGTTCAAGATGGATCTGATGTACTCTGAGAAGACCATCACAGCACAGCGAATCATTGATTTTTTATTAGGCAGGGTTGTTTCAAAAGCTTTATTACTAGAGGAATTTCAATCCCATAATGATGAAATGAAACTGCTTGTACCTTCCGATTACGCATTGGCCACCTACAAGCGGTATCACTACACACGCGAGCATGTGAAAAATTATATCACCTATAAATACACTGCCGAAGATGTAGAATTACGCGACCTTGATTATGAATTCATAAGCAGCTTTGAATTATACTTAAAGACGGTTAGGAATTGTAATAATAACTCCACACTTAAATACATATCCTGTCTAAGGAAAATTATTTTCCGTGCCATGGATAAGAATCTAATCCCTTCCGATCCTTTCCGTGCATTTAAAAGAAAGAAAACAAGAACAGCCAAATATCCACTGTCTTTTCAGGAATTGATCGCCTTGGAAAATCAGACTTTCCTAACCCAGCGCCTTACAGTCATCCGCGATATCTTCGTTTTTCAATGCTATACCGGCTTGGCATATATAGATGTCTATAATCTGAGAAAAGAAGATATTGGCATTGGTGTGGATGGTAAATACTGGATATTATCAGCCCGTCAGAAAACAGGTAATGAAACCAATATCCCGCTTCTCCCGAAAGCTTTGGAATTGATAGAGAAATATAATAATCATCCTACGTGTAAGCTACGAGGTAGCGTCCTTCCCGTTTCCTCCAATCAAAAGATGAATGAGTACCTTAAGGAAATCGCAACGTTGTGTGGATTAGACCGTGAATTAAATACGCATATTGCACGCCACACTTTTGCTACAACAATTACCCTCACAAATGGCGTACCGATTGAAAGCGTATCAAAAATGCTTGGTCATAGCAGCATACGTACTACACAGGTCTATGCAAAAGTCATCGAGCAAAAGATTGGCGAAGATATGGGCAGGCTAAAAGAAAGACTTTCAATAAGTAAGTAATACGCATAATCATGGCAAATATCAATACAGACAATTTAGCCCAAAGAGTATCAAGCCTATTGCTTGATGCCAGAAGGAAAGTAGTGCAGACGGTTAATCATACTATGGTTATAACCTATTATGAGATCGGAAGAATGATTATTGAAGAGGAGCAAAATGGCCAAGAGAGAGCAGCTTATGGTAAACAGCTTATTACTGAGTTGTCAAAAAAACTTATCGTTAATTTTGGAAAGGGCTTTTCACAACGTAATCTTGAGCAAATGAGGCAGTTCTACTTGGTCTACTCAATTCCGCAGACACTGTCTGCGGAATTTCAAAGCACTGACAACATGCATGATAGCTTTCAATTAAGTTGGTCGCACTACCTCAAATTAATGCGAATCGATGATATTTATGAACGTAAATTTTATGAAGTAGAATCGTTGAAGAACAACTGGAGTCTAAGAGAATTAAACAGGCAATATGATTCAGCACTATTCACGAGGCTTTCTCGTTCAAAAGATAATTTACAGGTTTTGAAATTAGCTAAAGAGGGCCAATTATTTGAAAAACCTCAGGATGCAATCAAAGACCCTTATATCCTTGAATTTATAGGATTGCCCGAGAAGTCCTCCTATTCGGAATCTGAACTGGAACAAAAATTAATTGAAAAGCTGGAATCATTTATACTAGAGCTGGGTACAGGTTTCACATTTGTATCAAGACAAGAACGCATTAGTTTTGATGACAAACATTTCAGGGTTGATTTAGTGTTCTATAATCGGTTGCTAAGATGTTTCGTGCTCATCGACTTAAAAATCGGTGAACTTAAACATCAAGATATAGGGCAAATGCAGATGTATGTAAATTATTATGACAGGAAAGTCAAATTGGAGGACGAGGGGAAAACAATAGGTATAATTCTTTGCCAAAACAAAAGTGAAGCGGTTGTAGAATTTACACTTCCGGAAAATAATACACAGATTTTCGCGAGTAAATATCTGACAGTCTTACCAAGTAAAGAGAGTTTGGTTAAAATCATTTCCAAATAGATTGAAATAGAAAATAAAAATAAGTATAATTTTAAGTTTAATTAAATAAGCAGTTCTTGCGGGCTGCTTATTTAATTAAACTTATATAGCTTGATGTTCTGATGATAAAAATACCCAATTGCTTCACCTTGATCGTATGTAATGATAATCTCTATGAAGCCATTTCAGGAATGACATATCACGCGTAACCTAGTAAAAAAATCAGATAACTCACATAGGATTTAAAACAAAGACAAATAAAATCTACTTAGAATGTAAAAAATTACTGGAATTTTATATGAGAATTTAAGAATTTTGATCTGAAAGATTACTGTTAGTGACAATCAGCTAAAGAACTTATTTTTTTATATCGTAGCCTATCCTAACATCTAACTTCTGAGCTTCACGGATAAAACATACCTGTAAATAGTCATTGATTCCCAATCTATAGTTGCATGATGCGTAGAACAAATCTCTTTCTACCGAACGTAAAGTTGCTGTCCCCAGTGTATTGATTAAGCCATATTTATTATACTCATTGGCAGTAAGACAGGGATATGGATGATTTTGTAATTCTATTAAATATGGGGCTACAAAATCAATTTCGACCGGAGTAATATCTTCATATCTACAATAGCTGATAATCTCGTCTTCCCGCTGATGCAATGCCAACCAAATAAAAGCGACCTCACTATAATTTAAGCGTTTTAAATTGACATTTTTGCATAAGTCGACCAGTACTTCAGGATCCGGAAGAAAATCGTAATAAAGCCATACTTGAAAGGAATTTTTTACTAATAATGAGTAATTGTCGATGAAATACTTTCGCACTATATCAGGAAATCGAATTAAAAGCTCTTTTAAATATTTACCTTCTACAGTATGTATTCTGTAGGTTTCTGTATTTTTTGATTTCTCTATAAAATCTCTTGCATCCCGGGTTAGGTAACTACTAGTAATGATAACGAGATGATCAGCATTTTCAGCCCTCGCCCAAGCGATTTTTTCCATTATGTCTGTTACAGCCACACCACTGCTATACTTTTTACATTCAAAAAACCATTTTTCGTCAAATTGATGTACTAAAGAATTATATTTTGTCTGCAATGCCTCAATATCCCGTCCATTATCTGCTCCGCCCTGTCTCCATTTAAGCGAATGAAATTGAAACTTTGTAATTAAGTCAAAACACAGTTCTTCGAATTGTTTCCATTCGATATTATTAAAATCAATATCATCTTCGTTATATTCCATTACAGTTATTATTGATTCACAGGTATAAATCCGTACCTTCCATTCGAAGTTTGCTTAGTAAATGTTATGAGGTTGATTTTATCTAAAACATCAGATGGCGGTTCTTCATTTTCTAAGATTATAGTTTGCATAATTTTTGTATTATCAGCAACATACCTATAAAAATCCATTGCTAAATCAATTGTAATCCCTTCATTTTCAGCTTTTGGTTTCCGATAGGTTACCAGTGGTGAATCCATTATGCAAGGACCTATACTATATTCCTTATCATAGAGTAATTCCTGCAACGCGATCAGGAAAGATGCATAAGTTATAGCTCTAATTCCCTTACCTGCAAGTTCTCTATCCTCGCCCGAGATCACAAAGTCATTTTTTGACTCGCTAAAAGTTACATGAGTCACATCCTCAAAATTGAACCCTTCTAAAACATTCTTTAGTATTCCTGACAATACCTCAACCTGTGATGTCAGAAGTCCCCCAAAGTTGCCTTCGCCTTGTTTCGTTAAACTATTAGCAAGCACATTTTTTTGCTGCTGTAAAGAATCAATTTTCTCTTTTATAAAAACAACCTTTAATAGATTGATTTTGGCTGAATTCAATTCTGATATTTTGGCAAACAATTCCTCCATTTCCTTTACAACACCATTCTCTAAGAGATCTGTAACATCGCCTAATGATTCTTCTAGTTTTTCAATTTCTACGTTAATAACCATATTTTCTTCAAGAATTATGGCATCTGCTTTACTTACCTCATCTAAAAGTTTTTGGATTTTCTGGATTTCAGAATTACAGGCTGCAATTACCAATGAAACATTTTCATCGTGCTCCTTACAATCCATAGGTTTAGAACAGACAGGGCATGGCCCAGATTCTTCTGTTGTACCAAGTAGATAACTTGCTTCTATAGTACTGTTTAATCTTTCGGAGTCAATCAGATATTGGCTCTTAAGAATACTACTACGCTTAAGCAACTCCTCGTTGTAAATTACATTTCCTCTTAATTCAGAGATTTTTTTAGCTATCCCATTCCTATTTGAATCCAGTTCAAAAAAATTATTCTTTAAATCTGCATGCCTTGCATTGGCATCAACAATAGCCCCATCAATGCGCTGAATCATCAGTTGTGCTTCTGCGTTTTCGGAAAAAGTATGTAATTCCTTGGTTTCTGTGTAAATAAGTTCTGTTAATAAGTGAATCTTACCATTTCTGTACTTAACTTCATCTTTACTAAGTTCTTCAATAACATCACTGTCGTCACGGCCTGTTATCAGCAACTTAAAGGTACTTTTCTCTTCTGTGGCGCTCGTGTGTTGACCAGAAAGAATTGGTGAACCATCTGTAATGATGCTGTTTTCATCAACCATCATGAAACGTGCAACGTCTCTAAAAGAAATATCCCTGGTTTTTCCTTTAGCGTTCTTCCTTATTTTCCTTCCGTAGAGATTATTCAGTTCAAGAAGAAATCCAGAGATGGTTTCAGTATCACCTGCTTTATGTTTACGGCTTAGTTTTCTTTTTCCTTCAACCATCCTTGATGATACAAAAATAGCTCCACCCTTTAAATCGCTTGTTAAAACATACTGTATACCTTCATAAGATAATATTGTCAACTCAAGTGTTCTGTAAGCTTCCGCTTGAGTTATAGCTTTAGGTTTTTTTGACGACCCAAGCATGTAATTAATACATTGGTAAATATATGATTTTCCAGTACCGGTAGGTCCTGCTATAATGTTAAGTCCTTTTTCGAAAGTAATTATTGCCGGTTCAACTTCTAAACCAGACAATCTCAATTCTTTAATGATATAGCTCGATGTCACTATTATATAATTTCAAGATTAAATTCATTTTTTCCAAGCTCGATACTTGAATTTACAATCCGTTGAAGTTCACTGCTATTCATGTGACCGAAGTTATCAATTAACCAGGTTGAACGTTCAAGTAAAGCTGTAGTATATACTTCACTTAAACCTTCTATAAATGGCAAGGCGTATTCAGTTGCACAGTACTCAATTCCATATTTCTGAAAAACTGTTTGTATTAAGCCTCTACTACAATATAAATCCAACCCCTCCTGCAAAAGAGTTCTCCGAACAAATAGCTCCCCCTGCCTGTTGGGTACAGCAGCATGTAAACTACTGACTCCTTTATCAATATCAGCGGAATGGACTATCATATAATCATAGAACACCAATCGATCTAGATCATAACGTTCGGGAAATCCTGAAGCTAATATGACTAACATTCGTAGTCCGGTCTCTATAGCATTATTAAAAGGA
>QFQM01000494.1 GCA_003243255.1 Flavobacterium psychrophilum
AACGGTCGAGATCGAGAAACAGCACGGCGCCGAGCTTGTCGTCGGCGCGTGAGCCATCCAGGGCGCTGCGCAGGCGGTTCTCGAACAGCAGGCGGTTGGGCAGGCCGGTCAGCGGGTCGTGGTGGGCCTGATGATCGAGGCGCGCCTGGGCATGCTTGAGGCTGGAGATATCGGCGAACACGCCGACGAAGTGGGTGATCTGGTTATCGCTGTTGCGCACGGCGCTGATGGTCAGCCACTCGGGGTACAGCTCGCCGTTCTTGCGCCGATTCCAGATTTCCCCCTGCCAGTGGCCGTTGGCCGCGAGGCTGTGCCACATGGCGGCGTAGAAGGCGTTGTCGTGCTGGCCGGAGGAGAGCAGGTTGGGGCGCTGGCCGAGCGCTTCGGCCTCGCTGTAACCGGTTATCTGGGTAAAGGCGCGGTTGACCGCGGTGATGCGCTGTTCGAGGTCGGTGATCAGCACGCCTTCGGCGGTGCTTTCGAAGACGGTGGCGGCCTGCTGCAGTTCTTCCTGCATCTGCTGACGTTCGGTGATGTCGCGGGCGATGGTCAGCAGGCATTCGTCGCCGCCGATGGGCAGCGGCTGTGCGGAGAGTTCGCAGAGGCGCAGATGGCCGCTCTTGGTGCGCACCGGGGCGATCAGGTCGCGCACGCTGCCTTGCTCGCGAATGCGTTGCACCAGGCGTTCGCGATCCTTCGGGTCGGCCCAGATGCCCAGGCTGAGGGTACTTTGTTCGGCAATCTCGTTGAGGCTGTAGCCGGTGATGCGACTGAAACCGTCGTTGGCCTCCACCAGCAGGCCGTCGCGCAGGCGGGTGATCAACAGGCCGTCGGGCGAGGCGTGAAAGGCTTTGGCGAACTTTTCCTCGGAAATCTGCAGTTGCTGCTGGGTGGCCTTGAGCTGGCTGATGTCTCGCACCACCACCACCAGTGCGGGAATGCTGTCGAGCTGGAAGGAGCCGGCCGAGATCAGCCCCGTGAACAGGCTGCCGTCGGCGCGGCGGAAGGGCATCTCCAGATTGCGCAGGCTTTCGTCCTGCAGGCGCAACAGCAGATTCGGGCCGATCCCCGGAACGCCCCAGATATCCAGTTCGGTGGCGGTCTTGCCGATGGCCTGTTCGAGGCTGATGCCGGTTTGTTCGGTGAACGCGGCGTTGACCTCCAGCAGCACACCGTCGGCGCGGCGGGCGATGACCAGGATGTCAGGGCACTGCTGGAACACCGAGGCGAACTTCTGTTCGGACAGGCGCAGCGCCTGCTCGGTCTGTTTGGTGTCGGTGATGTCGACCATCAGGCCGCGAATCACCTGGCGGTCGTCGCGCTGCAGCAGGGTGACGATATCGCGTACCCACACCGTGCGCCCGTCGGCGGCGAGCAGGCGATATTCCAGCGCGTGGTCGTTGCCGGCCGCGCATTGCTCCAGGCAGGTGCGCAGGGTGCGCTGGTGATCGTCCGGGTGCAGGTGGCGTTGCCAGAAACCGGGCTCCAGCCATTCGTGCAGCGGGTAGCCCAGCAGCTTTTCCGCGTGGGGCGAGACGTAGGTGTAGGTGAGCCCGCTGGCTTCGGTTTCCCAGGTGATAGCGGAGAGGCTTTCGACCATGTCGCGAAAGTGTTTTTCGCTGCTGCGCAGTTCCTGCTCCAGCGCTTCGCGGTTGCGCATCTCGCGTTTCAGGCGGCGGTTGATGCGCAGGATGATGGCGATGATAGCCAGCAGACCAAGCACGGCAGGCAAGCCGTAGAGCAGGGTTTCGTGCCAGATATTGCGTTTGTCCAGCACGCTGCCGACCCAGGGTTCCTGCAGGGCGGCGACCTCTTCGGCGCTGAGCTCGGCGAAGAGTTTGTCGAGGATGCCGACCAATAGGGTCTGGCCACGCGGGACGGCCATGGCCAACTGATAGCGATAGGGCGTTTCGCCGCTGATATAGAGGCCGTCGAGCTTGAGCTGGCGCAGGCTCCAGACGCTGGAGGCGAGATCGCCGACCATGGCGTCTGCCTGGTTGGTCGCCAAGGCCTGCAGGGCGGCGGCGACATTGCGCAGCGGCAGCAGGTTGAGATCGGGGTGTTGCTGGCGCAGCAGCTCGTGCGGTGCGTAGTCAGCTACCACGGCAA
>QFQM01000096.1 GCA_003243255.1 Flavobacterium psychrophilum
CATTTTTTTAACCAATTCAGCAATAAGTTCATAAGGGATCGCATCAGGTTTTTTAAAACGGATACAGCTTTTACCCATATCAAGCTTGTATTTGCTATGTTTTGGAAACTCGGCAGCAAACCAGTCATGTAATTCCTTATCAGCATAAATACCCATATGGTAAAAGGCTATGAAATTCTTTTGCGAAGCAATACCCAAAAACGGAAGCGGCTGCTTAGGATCGCAATGGTATCCTGCCGGATAAGCCGAATGCGGTACCGACCATCCCATCATACCATAAGAAACGCCCTCACTATAACCTTCAGGAAGATTTTCAGCAATCGTTTCACGAAGTTTTGTCATAGGCGCTTTCCTTTCTTCAGGAATCGCATCCATGTACTGGTCTACTGTTTCAACAACGTATTGCATAACTTTTATTTTTTACATTCAATTATCGTTGACACACCCATCAAATAAACAAATCGGCATATCAACACAAATAAACTTATTCAATTATAGCCTCCTGTATCACCTTCTGAATATCTTCCCTTATATTTTCTTTAGAAAGCCTGTTCTCCCCTGCTTCAGGATACGTACGGTTCGACAGAAATACATATACGATTTCTGTTTCAGGATCGGCCCATGTCATTGTACCGGTAAATCCTGTATGCCCAAAACTTTCTTTCGAGACACAGCCACAGGTTGGCCCTGCTTTCTCCAACTGTGGTTTATCAAAACCAAGCCCTCTTCGGTTCCCTTCTTTACACGCATAACATGTATTAAAGGTATCAAATGTTTGCGCAGAAAAATACTGCTTACCTCCATAATTACCTTTCTGAAGGTACATCTGCATAATTTTAGCAACATCCATTGAATTAGAAAACAAACCTGCATGCCCTGCAACACCATCTTCCATTGCAGCAGCCATATCGTGAACATATCCCTGAATTTCAGTATAGCGGAAATAATTATCAATCTCCGTAGGCGGTATATTGCACATATCCCATCTGCGTAACGGATTATAAGAAGTATATGCCGCTCCAAGTGGCTTGTATATGTTCTTGTAAGCTAAATAATCTAACGACTGTCCTGTTTTACGCTCAAGATATTCTTTCAGCAGTATAAATGAAAAATCGCTGTATTTGTATTCTTTTCTCTTTAGCAGTTTGCTATCCGCAATGCGTTTTACAATAGTATCCTGATAACCTTTGATCAGGAACAGACCCTCGGTAACCTGATTAGGAAATTCAGGGCTGAACGAATTCCTGTAAAGCAATGAATCCGGTTTTTTATTGGTGTCAAGCGTTTGCTGATAGAAAGGCATCCACGGCTGGAAACGAGCCTGATGCAGCAACATATCTTTCAGGGTGATATTCTTTTTATCAGTATCTGCAAAAACAGGAAGCATATCCCCTAACTGCGTATCAAGCTTAACCTGACCCTTATCGTACAATTGCATTACATTAGGCAAAGTAGCCAATATCTTAGTCAGTGAAGCTACATCATAAATATCCGAATTCTTAACCTTAACATCATTGGCATACGTATGATATCCAAAAGATTTTTGGTAAATAACCTTACCCTTACGGGCAACCAGCACCTGAAGTCCCGGCGTCATTTTTTCGTTTATAGCGCGCTGGGCTATCATATCAATCTTACTCAGCTTGGCAGAACTCATAGCCACATTTTCCGGTGTGGTAAATCCAAGGCGGTTTGTTGTTTTGGTAAACAATCCGTCATTCAATTTAAACGAAGATGCAATGCTAACAGGTAATTTTCCTTTAGAGCCTAATGCTCCAAATACAATTTCCGCTGCTACAGTCTGAGCAATACTGTTATTCTGATAAGCCAGTATAACCGTCTTAATATTTTTGAAACTCTTAATCGGAATCAATGAGTAAGGCTTGGCAAAGTGTGTAAAGATTACACGCTTATTCTTCGCAATAGTATCAAGCCATGTAAGTTCTTTAGCTGACAGGTCATGCTTTTTCCAGGCACCATCAGCCTTGTGGTAGCCAACGATAACTGTACTGAAATCTTTCAGCTTAGCACTCAACAAATGAAGGCTGTCCTCTTGTACTTCGGTTACTTCTGCATACTTCTGTAGTGTAGTCAGATAGTTAGAACCATCGTCGTCACCCAGTTTAACATAAGCAATCTTCTCGTTCTCAAGTGCCATAACCGGTACGGTTTCCTCTTCATTTTTAAGGACAGTAACAGCATTTTCGTATAACTGGTAATTCAGGTCATCATATTCGTGCCCGTTAAGGTCGCTGTATAAATTGGTAAGATCAATAGGCTTATAATGGTTAAGGCCGCCCCTGTATTTGTATGCCAGCACTTTTTTTACCGATAACTGAAGACGCTCTTCCGAAAGTACGCTGTCAGTGTATGCCTGACGGAACTTCTCAATGGCAACAGGCACATTTTCAGCAAAAAGTAATACATCATTACCGGCCAAAAATGCTTCCAGATCGATATCACCCGGCTGCATATAACTGCTGGCACCTTTCATATTAAGCGCATCCGTAAAAATAAGCCCTTTAAATCCTAATTCATTCTGAACGATATTGGTAACTACGTTATAAGAAATCGAGGTAGGATAATTTGGCATCGGCTCAATGCTGGGCACATTAAGATGTGCAACCATTATACTCGAAAGCCCTTCGTTAAAAAGTCTTTTATAAGGATAAAACTCAACATCATTCAGGCGTTCTTTAGTGAAGTTAAGAAAAGGCAGTGCATGATGCGAATCTGTAGCAGTATCCCCATGACCGGGAAAGTGCTTTCCTGTAGCAAACACACCCTGGCTCTGTATACCGCGCATCAGAGCTGAAGCTCTTTCGGTAACCATAAATTTATCTTCGCCAAAAGAACGGTTACCGATAATTGGGTTCGAAGGATTAGTGTTTATATCAAGAACAGGAGCAAAATTAAAATGGATTCCCATTCTTTTTGCCTGTATGGCCATTTGCTGGCCCATTTTTTCAATGAGTTTCATGTCCTGTACAGCCCCAAGGGTCATATTCCACGGATAACGGTAGGTTGAATCGAGCCTCATACTCAATCCCCACTCGCCGTCAATACCAATGAACAATGGCACCTTCGATTTTGCCTGATAACGGTTTGTCAGCCTTGCCTGCCTTACCGGGCCGCCCTGAAAGAATATCAGTCCGCCAATCTTATAATCGGTAATCAGCTTGTCAACACCTTTTTCGTGTGCGGCATCTTTATTAGAATAGGCAGCAACCATAAAAAGCTGGCCTACCCTTTCTTCAAACGACATACCGGTATAAATGCTGTCCACCCATTTTCTTTCAGCGTCAGAGCTGTAATCGTTAAAAACTTTTGTGTTCTGTGCCGATAACAACTGAGTGGCAAACAGGAAAACTATTACAAAAAACCTCATTAAATAATTGTATTTTTTAAAATGACAAATCATCATTACCTGTTGCTAATGATGATTCCTATATAGTATTATGGTGTATTTGCTCTTAAAAAAAGCGGCTGTGCCAGCTTTCTCCTGCGGGAACTTCCCAAAAATCCTGCCATTCTCCAACAGTATTTACAAGATTATTGAAAACTATCGTATTAGCCGATACTGCCTTTTCTTTTGCCATCTTCTTGAAATCGATAAGTGGCTTATAGGCAATATGTTCGCCAAGCTTAAAAGTTACATTCATCTTGTCTAAGAGGTCAACACCAAACTTTTGTTCCAAAGCCTGGATAAACTGCACAGAAGCATCGATAGAACAGCCTGTAGCCGCCTGCGTATCCTGGTTAATAGCAATTATAATAAACCTGTTGTATTTAATCTGGTAAGAAGCTTCAAGTCCTGCACCGTGTGCAGTCCAGTTCTCCAGGAATTCCAGAAGTGATTTTTCAATCTCAGCAATCTCCTCGTCAGAGAATTTCCTGTTAGACTGGTATATCCATATCCTTGATTCTTCTGGTAATGTTTCAAACGGAACGTACATAATCTCTTTTCTTATAAATCTTTCGCATTGGCAATAAGTTCTGCCACATCCATTACTTTAATATCATGCTCCCTGTTTTTAGCCTTAACCCCGTCAGTAAGCATGGTGTTACAAAACGGACATCCGGCAGCGATAATATCAGGCTGAGTTTCAAGGGCATCTTCTGTCCTCTCCACGTTTACATCCTTATTACCTTTTTCAGGCTCTTTAAACATCTGGGCACCACCGGCACCACAGCAAAGTCCATTCAGCTTAGAGCGTTTCATCTCTACTAATTCAGCATCCAGCTTTTCCATAAGGTCACGTGGCGCTTCATATATGTTGTTCGCACGCCCAAGGTAACATGGGTCATGGAAAGTAATCTTCTTACCTTTAAACTGGCCTCCTTCAATAGTCAGCCTTCCGTCATCCAACAATGATTTCAGGAATTGTGTGTGGTGAACCACTTCATAATTTCCACCAAGTTCAGGATACTCGTTCTTTATAGTATTAAAACAGTGCGGACAGGCCGTAACGATTTTCTTAACCTCATATGCGTTAAGAACCTCAATATTTGCCATTGCCTGCATCTGGAACAAAAACTCATTCCCCGCCCTTTTTGCCGGGTCTCCCGTACAGCTTTCTTCCGTTCCTAAAACCGCAAAAGGTACTTTGGCACTGTTCAGAATTCTAACGAACGCCTTAGTTATTTTTTTTGCCCTGTCGTCAAAACTTCCCGAACAGCCAACCCAAAACAAAACTTCAGGCTGCTGACCACTGGCCATCATATCGGCCATTGTCGGTACTGTAAAATTATCCTCAGTCATACTATTATTTATTCGTCTTTGCCGTCGTCAAAGACCTGAATTGTAACTTCTTTATCTATAAGATCGGTAAACTTACCTCTGTAACGTGTTGCTTTAACAAGATGGTTGTCTATCCAGTGGTAGTTTCCTCCCCTTGGTTTACCCATTACCATACCATGGTATTTGAATCCATGTTCTTTAAGCCACGCTTCAGTAACTTCCCTGTGAGCTTCAGTACGTGATGTGAAGAAAAAGATAATGTGCCCTTCGTCATACCATCTGTTCAGTGTTTCAAGCGCATCAGGATATACTTTTGCAGTAACCATTCTTTCAGGCTCCTCGTTAGGTATATCATCACAAATAGTACCATCAATATCAATAAGGTAGTTTTTGATATCCGGTGGTAAAACAGGGCTCAAATGCTCACCGTTTTCAGTAATCTGCTGTAAATTTTTGTCGATGTCTTCTGCTTTCATTATGCTTCGTCTTTCCAGTTTAACCTATCCATCTGACTATACTGCCATGGAGCTCCGTTGTTCTCAATATTTGTCATCATACCATTCAGCTCTACAGGTGCAGCACTCTGTTCCATAACAAGATACCTTCTCATATCCATAATGATAGATAACGGATCAATGTTTACAGGACAAGCCTCTACACAACCATTACAGGTTGTACATGCCCATAATTCCTCAGGTGTGATATAATCATTAAGCAACGATTTGCCATCATCAACAAATGTGCCTTTATTTTTGTCAATATTCCTGCCTACTTCTTCAATCCTGTCACGCGTTTTCATCATGATGTTACGTGGAGAAAGTTTCTTACCGGTAACATTTGCAGGACACGATTCAGTACAACGCCCACACTCAGTACACGTATAAGCATTCATTAGTTGAACCCAGTTCAGATCCTGAACATCACTCGCACCGAATTTTTCAGGCAGAGCACCCTCTTCTGCCGGCGGAGCTGCTGCAAACGGATCAGCGTTAGGATCCATCATCAGTTTTACTTCAGCCGTAACCGATTCAAGGTTTACAAATTTACCTTTAGGTTTCAGGTTAGCAAAGTATGTATTAGGGAATGCAAGCAGTATGTGAAGGTGCTTAGAGAAATACAGGTAGTTCATAAACACCATAATCCCTACTATATGCAGCCACCATGCAGTTCTTTCAATAACAATAACTGTACCTTCAGACATTCCGTTGAATATAGGCGCGATTAAGCCCGATATTGGGAATGAACCTGCCTGAACATAATGATGTGCCCCTACCGACTGTAAATGAACATCTGCAGCATTCATAGTAAGGAAAAACACCATCAAAATAGATTCCAGGTAAAGGATATAATTAGCATCGCTTTTAGGCCATCCTTTCAGGTCGCTATGAATGAATCTCTTAAGCTTTATGATATTCCTTCTGATCCAGAATACAGTTACCGAAAAAATAACACCAAAGGCAAGCAATTCAAAAGTTCCTATAAGGAAACTATAAAAACCTCCCATAAATGAGAAGATCCTGTGCATACCGGCAATACCATCTACTATTATTTCAAGGAGTTCGATATTGATAAGCACAAAACCTACATATACTATAATGTGTAATATACCCATTACAGGCTTTCTTACCATTTTAGACTGCCCGAGAGCAATCATAGCCATATTGTTCCAGCGTTCTCCCGGATTATCAAAACGGTCAACATTTCGGCCCAACTTAATATTACGGATCAGTTTTTTTACATTAAAGGCAAAATAACCAAATCCGGCTGCAAGGACTAAAACAAATAGTATATTATCTAAGTAACTCATATAGTAAAGTGATTGCTATAAAATCAATTCGCTTATTTTTTCTCCTCCTTCACAGTAGTTGTTTCTGTGTAAGGAGTACCCTTTTTACCGAACACAGAGAAATGAACATAACGCTTAGGATTCAGTTTAAAGTCAGCCAAAAGTTCTTTCAGCTCTTTCGATGCTCCGTTAAGATTGTTATACATGGCATCATCCTTCATCAATTTGCCTAACGTACCTTTTCCTGAGTTCACATCGTTCATAAGATTATCAACCTTAGCAAGCGAACCTTCAAGATTCCTTACCGTTTTTGCAAGATCTGCTGCATTGATAGAATCAGACAGCTTTGAAAAATTAGCTGTTGTATGGTTCAGGTTTTTCATTGTAGCATCAATGTTGGACTTATTACCAGCAAGCATCGCGTTAAGTGTACGTGCAGATTTGCTAAACTCCTGCATTGTAACACTCATTTCAGATATTGCCACACGAAGGTTTTCCTGAGTCCTTACATCCATAACATTTTTGAAACCGTGTAAAAGGCTGTCTGCCGTAACTATGGTTGCTTCAACTTTCGTTTGCAGCGGCGCCAGTTGATCGCCAACTTCAGAAAGCATATCCGGTTTTTCGCCGCTTTTCAGTTCAGCACCGTCTTCTGCCATTGTTTTTGTGTTAGACATATCAGGAACGATAGCTATCTGCTTCCCTCCAATAATGCTTGGCTTATATAACATAGCACTGCTGGTTGATGATATAGGGAAATCAGTTTTCACCTGCATTTCTATCAGAAGCTCACCTGTTTCATGATTTTTAAATGAAATGTTGGTTATTTTACCAACTACTAAGCCATTTAATGTTACAGGAGCCGATGGAGACAACTCCTCGACGTTCTTATAGGTAACGTAATATGTTTTGTATGAATTAAATAAATCGGTACCTCTTAAAAAATAGAATCCCCATATAAATAACAATACGGATGATATAACTAATACCGCGGTCTTAACTTCTCTTGATACTTTCAAAATAGAATAATTTTTTAACAAATGTAGGACAATAATTTTACAAAAATGTGAATAATACTCTAAAGCTTTAGTACTAATTTTTCTTCAGTGCTTCTTCAATTTTTATTCTTTTCCCGTCCTTAAAGGGAACTATAAATGCCGACGTATAACCTTTGGCCTTAGCTTCAGCCAATAGCGTTTTTGCCTCATTATAACTTGTAGTTTCGCCATAGTAATATTTTATTACTGACGAAGACGCATCTTTCGATATATTTTTAAGTCCGTTAAAGTTAGACGGAACAAGTTCTAACGTTTTACCGCTCGCAGCAATCTGTACCTTGAAAATAGGATCATCAGAAGAAGATGCGGCCACTGCAGGAGTGTTTTTCACAGGCTTATCTTCAGCCTTTGACTTAGGCTCATTCTTTTCAACCGGCTCTTTATAGTCATTATCAGCAACGCTGCTTCCGCCTGCAAAATATTCTTTCTTGTAGCTAAGAATAGCTTTAGCGATTGCTTCAGCAAGCTCATCCTGCCCTGAATCAGAATTCAGGTACTCACCTTCCGGCTTGTATGATAAAAATCCAAGTTCGATAAGTATACTTGGCATAGCGGTTTTATGGAGCACCCAGAACGGAGCTCTTTTCACACCTCTTTTTTTCCTTTTAAGATCATCTGTAAAATTTTCTTCAATCCTGCTGGCAAGATCGATACTCTGATCCCTGTAAGCTTCCTGCTGGATTGTAATGCCTACAATTGACTCCGGTGAGTCAGGATTGAACCCTGCATATTTTACCTTATGATCTTTTTCAAGATTAATTACCTCATTCTCTTTTTTGGCAACCTCTAAGTTGGAAGCACTCTTGGTACTATCAAAAATAAAGGTCTCCGTTCCAAAAGCAACCTTTTTAGCTTCACCATTACAGTGAATGGAAACAAAAATATTAGCTTTTGCTTTGTTTGCTATTTCAGGCCTTTCGGCAAGTTCGATAAAAACATCCGTCTTTCTTGTAAACACCACATCTACAGACTGGTCTTTTTCTAATATCTTCCCGACCTTAAGCGCTACGTTCAGCGCTATGTTTTTTTCTATAAAATCATGATAAATAGCACCGTAATCCTTTCCGCCGTGCCCCGGATCAAGAACCACTTTAAACTTAGAGCCGTTTTGTGCCGAAGTAAGGCTGCAAAAAGCAATAAATGTAAAAAAAGCTAGTTTTAGTTTCATGTCCACTCTCATTGTCATATAGATATTATGCTGGTATTGTTATAATTATATTTAGTGGTTAATTTTGCTAAATTTATTGTAAGTTTGACACTTCGAAAATAAGCCACATTTTTACAAAAATAGTATTAAAACCGTTGCGTACAAACTTATTTCATATCGTTTTATTATCAATTTTCCTAACAATAGGAAGCTTGAAACTTTCAGCACAGGAAACCGGTACAAAAAGTATTCCGGTACCCGCTGAAAAACAGAAGACTACCCCTCCTGTTGCTCCAAAAGAGCCCGACACTGTCGTTTCTGTTAATGAAGTTAAGGTTACCGTAAACGATACTAACAAAAAAAAGAAAAGCGGACTCGATGCCATCATCAAACGCTACGCAGAAGACTACGAAAAGGTAGATCAGGTAAAGAAAGAACTTGAACTTTACAACAAGGCTGAACTGCATTATAAAGATATTGAACTCAAATCCGGGAAAATTATTATGAAATATGATACGGATGAGATTTTTGCAGGGAGGATAAAAGACTCCACAGGTACTTATACACAATACCCTTATTTTAAACAGGGAAATAATGTTGTAGAAGCCGACTCCATTCACTTTAATACAAAAACCAAAAAAGCCAGGATATGGAATTCCCGTTCCGATCAGGGAGAATTCAGGATTAAAGGAGAAATTACCAAAAGAGAAAACGACTCTGTATACTATATTAAAGGTGCACGTTTTACGACCTCAAAAAACATTGACGATCCTGAATATTATTTTTACACCAATAAAATTAAGTTCGTACCGGGAAAAAAAGTAGTTGTAGGACCTACAATTATGTATATTGCCGACGTTCCTACTCCGTTAGGAATTCCTTTTGCCTTTTTCCCAATGTCCGACAAGGCAACCTCAGGACTCCTTATACCTACGTTTGGAAACAACAACCAACAAGGTTATTACCTTCAGAACGGAGGTTATTATTTTGCGCTTAGCGATTATTATGACTTAGCCGTTACGGGAGACTACTATACAAACGGAAGTTATGGTTTACGTTTTCAGTCCAGCTATGCTAACAAATATAAATACAGTGGTAATGTATATATAAGGTATGAAAACATTATAAACGGTGAACGTGGATTACCCGATTATCAAAGGGCAAAAAACTACAACATCCAGTGGTCACATACCCAGGATGCAAAAGCAAATCCCAATTCAAGGTTTGCTGCCAGCGTAAACTTAGGTTCGAGTAAATATTACCAAAACTCTTTAAGCATGGATAACATTGGCTCAAGGCTAAACAACACCCTGAGTTCATCGGTTTCTTACTCAAAGACGTTTCAAACTGTGCCACAGGTCAATTTTGCCCTTATGGCCACACATAACCAGAACACGAATACTCAGGTTATCAACATGACCTTACCTACGCTACAGGCCAGTGTAGACAGGATATATCCGTTTGCGCCCGGTGACGGGCCTAAAAAAGGTATCATCAAAAACCTGAACATTCAGTATAATGTAAAAGGAGAAAACAGGATCGCAACCACCGACTCGCTTTTCTTTAAGAGCGAAATGTTTGATAACGCCAAATTAGGAATGCAGCATTCCATCCCAATCAGTACCAACTTTAAGGTATTCAAGCATTTTAGCGTTACTGCAAGTTCCAATTATCAGGAAACGTGGGTAGGAAATACTATTAAGAAACAATATAGTTCTGTAACTAAACAAGACACCATTATCAACCTAAAAGGATTTGATTCGTTCAGGACATACAACTTTTCTTCCAGCGTTGGTACCACCATATACGGTACATTCAGTTTTGGCGAAAACAAAAAAATCCAGGCAATCCGCCACGTAATGCGACCAAGCATATCGTATACTTATACCCCAAGTTTTGAGAGGTATTATGATGATTACGACAGTGATGCAACAGGCAGAAATCAAAAACAATATTCCAGATTTGAAAACGGTATGTACAGTGCCCCAAGCAGAAATTATTCAAATCTTATAGGTATAGGTATTAACAATACCATAGAGGCCAAAGTAAGGAACGATGATGAAGACGATCCTGACGCTGAACCTAAGAAAATAATGCTGCTGAACAACCTTAGCTTCAACACAAGCTATGATATGGCTGCCGATTCACTTAAATGGACTCCGCTAAGAGTATCTACAGGAACAAATCTTTTTAAGGAAAAGATGAACATTAACGTGGCTGCTACTTTAGACCCTTATGCTATAAACAATAACGGAGAGAGGATAGATGTCTTCAACATTAATAATGGCGGTAGCCTTTTCAGGATGACAAGTGCTAACGTTACCCTTAACTACTCCATTACCAGCGAAGACAGCAAAGCCGGAAACAAAGATAAAGACAGCCAGACAGCAAGAAACGGTGGCCGTGAAGATGATCTTTTCGGGCGTGCATCGAACCTTAACGATAACCGCACGAGCTTATTTGACGATGACGACGAAGATACAGGCGCAGAGGAAGACAAGAACAAGGGAAGCTTTTTTAATGCTAAGCTTCCGTGGGATTTAAGGATAGCTTATTCATTGACCTATCTGAACAATAACCGTGAGAACAGGATATCAGGAAACTCTATAATGCTATCCGGTAATTTTGATATTACCCCGCGCTGGAAGATGGGCTTCTCATCCGGTTATGACTTTGTACAAAAAGGTGTAACCTTTACACAACTACGTTTTGAAAGAGACCTTTTAAGCTGGAGAATGGACTTTAACTGGGTACCTACAGGGCCAAACTCATATTGGGGCTTTTTCATAGGTATCAAGTCTTCTGTTCTTAGCGATATTAAGTATGACAAACGTCAGCTACCGGACAGGCAGTTACAGTAAAAACAATTCAACATATCATGAAAAAAATCATCTTTACCGATAAGGCTCCCGCTCCTATCGGGCCATACAGTCAGGCCGTAGTTGCCGGAAATATGCTTTACACTTCAGGACAAATTGCGCTTCATCCTGAAACAGGCGAACTTGTTACCGGTGACATCGAAACCGAAACAAAACAGGTTATGGAAAACATGAAAGCAGTGCTTGAAGCTGCAGGAACTACATTTGAGAATGTAATCAAGTCAACAATCTTCATTAGCAACATGGATGATTTCGCGAAAATAAATGGCGTATATGGCGCTTATTTTAACGAAAAAACCGCTCCTGCAAGAGAAACGGTTCAGGTGGCAAAACTGCCTAAAAACGTTAATGTAGAAATCTCTATGATTGTTGCGTTATAGCAATGAGAAACAACTCTGCTGAGGCAGGGTTTGTGGCGATAGGCACACTGTGCACATCACAAACCCTGATCAGCATATTGATATCAGCTTCATGAGCATGACTTGATAACGGGTCTTTAAAAAAGAATACCATTTTAGTCTTACCTTCCGCCACTCTTGCAGCAATCTGCGCATCACCACCCATTGGCCCCGAAAGCATCTTTTTCACCTTAAAACCGGCTTTTTCAGCCTTGCTTCCGGTTGTACCTGTTGCAATAAGCTTAATGTTCTCTTTTACAAGAATATCCTTGTGCTTATTCAGGAACTGAACCATTTCGGCTTTCATACCGTCGTGGGCAATGATAGCGATTTCCATTTATTTTATTTATTTATTTCGTGGTATTCAATAAGTCCGTCAATCGGCCTTCTTAATACGTTACCAAGCTTAAGTCCGTTTTTAGAAAGCACTTCGTTAAGCTCTGCTTTCAGATAAAACGCAATAGAACCTATAAAGTGCACAGGCACATCTTTAGCATTGTCAAACTGGGTGATGTAGTTATCTACAAACACCTGCATAGCATCTACGATAAGCGCCTTAATGAAAGCATCATCTTTATGCTGTATAAGGAATTTTGCAAATGTAGCCAGATACGCATTAGGATTAGGCTCTTTGTACAGATTGTGTTTGATTACGTCCGGATCAAGATTGTATTCTGATTCAAATTCTTTTGCCAGGTTAGCCGGCATCTTATTAAAATAATAAGCACGGATAAGATCGCGTCCAAAACGATTCCCGCTACAATCATCCATAGCAATATAGCCTAATGACTGAACTTTCTGAATCAGCTCTTCACCATCAAAATAACTGCAGTTAGATCCTGTTCCAAGGATACAGATAATTGCTTTCTCGTTATTTGGGTTAGTAGCATAAGCTGCTGCATAAGTATCTTCTTTAACGGTAATATCAGCATTTGGAAAAAATTCCTGAAAAATTCCTTTCATAAAAGTTTTCATCCTGTCTGTACCGCATCCTGCACCATAAAAATAAAGCGCAGTAACCTCATTTCTGTTATTATAAATATCAAAACGAGCTTCAAGACGTTCTAAAGCCTCTTCCCTATCTATGACTTCAGGGCTAAGGCCAAGTGTTTGGGTGTTAAAAAGCTTGTTTCCCTCTTCATCAAGTGCAATCCAATCCGCTTTTGTAGCACCACTGTCTACTAATAATTTCATTTCTTTTGGGTAAGTTTGAGTTAAGTTTGTACGTTGTTTGTTTAGTAAACAGCCTATTAGTGTTATATTTGGGTTAATTCGACCATAAGCTGTTACCTATAAAAAACAAAGCCCCGCTTTCCTTACAAAAAGCGGGACAAAGTTATAAAATATTATAGAGATGCAATATGCACCGACAGGTCTATAAGTTTGCTTGAATAACCATACTCATTATCATACCAAGAAACGATCTTGAAGAAAGTAGAGTTAAGTCCGATACCTGCTTTAGCATCAATGATACTTGTTCTTGAATCTGATACAAAATCCTGAGAAACTACGTCATCTTCAGTAAATCCAAGGATACCTTTAAGATTACCTTCTGATTCTCTTTTAAGAACTGCCATGATTTCTTCATAAGAAGTTTCTTTAGCCACTTTTACAGTAAGATCTACTACTGATACGTCTACTGTAGGAACACGGAAAGACATCCCTGTCAGTTTTCCGTTTAGCGCCGGAATTACTTTACCTACTGCTTTTGCAGCTCCTGTAGATGAAGGAATAATATTTACACTTGCAGCACGTCCGCCTCTCCAGTCTTTTCTTGAAGGTCCGTCAGCAGTCATCTGAGTAGATGTTGTAGCGTGAACTGTTGTCATTAACCCTTCAACAATACCAAAGTTGTCATTGATAACTTTTGCAAGTGGAGCAAGACAGTTAGTAGTACATGAAGCATTAGAAACAACTGTATCTGCTGCTGTTGCTGTTTCGTGGTTAACTCCCATTACAAACATTGGAGCATCAGCCGATGGAGCAGAGATGATAACTTTTTTAGCACCACCTGTAATGTGTTGCTGTGCAGTTTCAACTGTAGTGAAAATACCTGTACACTCAGCAACTACATCAACACCAACTTCGTCCCATTTAAGAACTTTAGGATCTTTTTCAGCAGTTACCCTGATATGTTTACCGTTTACATAAAGCTGATTGTCTTTAACCTCAACAGTTCCTGCAAAACGTCCGTGTACTGAATCATATTTTAAAAGATAGGCCAGGTGGTCTACATCAAGAAGGTCATTGATTGCAACAACTTCAACATTATCTCTGTTGAAGGTTTCACGGAATACGATACGGCCTATACGACCAAAACCGTTAATTCCTAATTTAACTTTTGTCATTTTTGAATAGATGTTTTTTTGTTGTGAATAGTTTTTTGTTGTTGTGAATTATATAGATACGATGTCTGAAACACGTATTAATTCCTTATCAATTTGAGATTTGCCTTTAACAGCCTGCTCAAGCGGCGTCAGGGCAACCTCATCTTTTATAAGCCCTACCATGTAGTTAGACTGGCCTTCAAGCAATGTTTCTACCGCTTTAACTCCCAGCCTGCTGGCAAGAACCCTGTCAAAGCATGAAGGTGAGCCTCCACGCTGCATATGTCCTAAAATAGATACACGCACGTCATACTCCGGCATGTTCTCATCTACATATTCTTTAAGCTCAAATGCATTTTTACCAATCCTGTCTCCCTCGGCAATCACAACGATACTTGATGATTTTCCTGAAGCTTTACTTTTTTTCAATGAATCGATTAGCCTGTCAAGTCCCATATCCTCTTCAGGAATAAGGATTTCTTCAGCACCGGCACCTATGCCTGCATTAAGCGCAATATGTCCGGCATCGCGGCCCATTACCTCGATAAAGAAAAGACGGTTGTGTGAACTGGCAGTATCTCTGATCTTATCGATAACTTCTACCACAGTATTAAGAGCTGTATCATAACCTAATGTATGGCTCGTACCATAGATATCATTATCAATAGTACCCGGAATACCTATAACCGGAAAATTGAACTCGCTGTTGAATAAAAGTGCTCCGGTAAAACTACCGTTACCTCCTATTACTACAAGAGCATCAATACCGTTGTTCTTTAAGTTTTCGTATGCTTTTTTTCGGCCTTCCGGAGTCATGAATTCCATCGATCTTGCCGATTTAAGAATTGTACCTCCTTTGTTTATTATATTATTAACGCTACGGGCTCCCATTTCTTTAAAGTCACCTTCTATCATTCCCTGGTAACCTCTGTAAATACCTGCACATTCTACATTATGAAAGGCACATGTACGAACCACGGCCCTGATGGCGGCATTCATTCCGGGTGAATCTCCCCCTGATGTTAGCACACCTATTTTTTTTATGTTAACTGACATTTTTTAGTATTTGATTGTAAAATTAATAATTTTATATGGATTATTTATTCGATATTACATTCCATTATTAAATCTGCAACATTTCAAACGTTTTCGTTAATAAGTTTTTCTTAAATATCTCTTAAATAAACTTAAAAAGCAGGTAATTTCTCGTTGAAATCCCTGCTTTTTTTTATAAAGTAAAATTTTATAGCGTTAAAATTATCAATTATTCGGTTTCCGGAATTCTTTCAGGCTGTTTTTCTTCGGTATTCTTTTTTTTCTTATTCCTGGTCTCCATAAATTTCAAATATTCAGGAGATAAATCTGAGTCCGGCAGCTGATTACCATCAACATCCTGTTCTTCGTCTGTCTCTCCGGCAAATATCTTCCTCCATAACTCCTGCAATGTATCAAAATCGAGTTCATAGGTAAGCCCAATACCCTGGGTATAGTTTATACCCTCCCCAAGGAAGTTAATGTCATTCTCACGGTTAAATACCCTTCCTTTAAATGTATTATCATCATTAAGCCTTATCTGAGCCTCTACGTTACCCACTATCTGGGATTCATTCACACCTCCAATAGGCACACCCACCTGACCGTTAACACTGATCCTCTCATTTATCTGAGAAGATAACGTTAAACCTACCTGCGAATTGGTCTCCACATAAGGATTCTTTGTTGCATTAGTATAGTTAAAACCTATCTTAAGCTTATCATCTGCGCCGTCTTCAGAGAATACATCCGTTAAAAGGCTGCTGGCGCGCTCAAATAAGTTTCCTGCTACTGCAGAACCGGCATCCATACTGTTTGGACTCACAAAGCTACCTGTAGAAAGTAGTGACAATGCCTGATTCTGCCTTGCTGTCATATCATTAAGCCTGTATTCAAGGTCGGACTTCAGTACCGAGCTTACACCCGGGAAATTAATCAGGAAATCAGGTTCAGGATTGGTAAGGTTACCGGTAAGCACAATTACAACCTCAACCGGTATGTTCCTGTTAAACGTTGAAGATTCAAGCAGCACCGATGGATTGGCCCGCGTAGCATAAACCGCTTCAAGATTCAGACGTGCACGTTTAGGATCGCCTTCCCAGTTAATAGTACCTCCCTGTTTAACGGTAAACTTCTTATCAAGCAAACCACCATACCTGAAATTATAGGTTCCTTTATGCACAATATAGTCACCAGTCATATTAAATTTACCCAGTGTATTGATTTCCAAAAGTAGCAAACCATTCCCTTTAGATGTTAGACTATGTCCGGTATTTTTATCAATAATAACCTCAAGATTAGCATCCTGTGTAATTTCAACATCAAACTTCATTTCAAGGCCTTTAAAGGTCTTGGTCTTATCTTCTACTACTATACCTTTTTTCCTGTTCTCCTCTTCTTTAGGACTTAAGAAATCAATAAAAGCTGCACTGTTTCCTGTCGCTCCGGTATTGTTTATTGGTATTTTTATATCTGTACCCGGTGCAGATTTTGCATCAACCTTAATAAACAAGGCATTGATAGGTCCATCAATACTTGCTTGTCCTTTAATG
>QFQM01000495.1 GCA_003243255.1 Flavobacterium psychrophilum
AATCGGCCCAGATCCGCGAAATTTTAATCAGCGAGTCAGCTTGGGAAGAAATGACCTGCTTATTCGCACCTTCCTTAAGTGATTGAAAAACCAATGTGTGGTGCTATTGTTTCTGCATTAAGGGAAACAGCAGTTAACGATCAACAAGCAAATATTGATGTAATAGCACATTGAATAAAGGAAAGAATATGAGTGCAGAACAGGTAATTAGCTCCGTAGGTGATTTTCTAAAAGTGGTAAAAAAATTCTCACCGGGAAATGATAAAGTTTTTTATCGTGGGCAAGGCAATGTAATTCATGGGATAAATTCTAGCTTGTATCGCTTGTTAAAGGATGAAAAATTGAAACCATTGAATCTAAGGCAGTACAATTTTATTAAAAAGCAAATGCAGACAGATGACATTTCAAAGTATGCGTTAGCCCATAAGCTTTATGAGAGTTTTAAAGATAATCACATTGTATATCCTGATGTAAATATTATCAGTGGGTACACTATGAATGAAATTGATCTCCATGTGGCTGCGCAACACTATGGTTTATCGACAAGGGTTATAGACTGGACCAAAAGCCCATTAGTTGCTCTGTATTTTGCTACAGAAAAAAGAAAAAATACAGATGTGCTAACTGATGCTGCAGTTTTTATGATTTGGGATACTCCAGATAGTGAGTTAGATGTAGTGCAAAGTTCAAGGTTCCTTGCGACAATTAAAGCAGAGCGAAATATTTATAAAGAAATTTATTATCGAAGCTCTCAATTTTATAAATTAAATTATGACCTTTATATTTCTTCCCCTTCTGATAAAAATCTTTTAACTAAAATAGAGAGCTATCTCGAAGATATAAAGTCACTCTTAATTCATTATGATTCAGGGGAAGGGCGTAAAATAAAATTGAATGAAAGCTTGCATCTTTTTGATTTAATGACTCTATACTTCAATAAGTCAAGCGAAAACATTGCTAAAACTTTGTTTGATTCTTTGGAATTGTTCTTGGGCCAACTAGACTACAACTACAGCAGAAGCCACGATATTGTTGATATGTTTAATGAACATCAGACAATAATAAAACCATTACCAATAAATCAACGAGTGAAAAATCAGCAGGGTGTATTGCTCTTTTCAAATAGAATTAATGAAGAGGCTTATCCTGCAAAACTTTTTGATACAAGCAATACAGTGTCAAAAATAGATGAGGGCAGTCTTTCCGGTTTGAAATCAAACTCAGGACTTTTGAAGATAGTCATTCCAAAAGATAAAGTTAATGAAATCAGGAAGGAACTGGATTTATATGGCTTCACTAAAGAATTTATATATCCTGAGATAATGTCTTTCACAGAGTATATGCAAGAAAAAATAGTTTCAGAAAGTCGAATTTGAACATTTACCGTGTTTTCATGGGTTTTGTGCGGAGCATAGCAGCTCCGTTTTTTGTTGTTGCAACCTTGATAAAGGATCGTGCTCTGATCTAACATGGCTCCGTTGTACCGTTGCGTAATGCAACATGCCAATGTCCCCCGCAATCTGAGAGGGACGCCTTCGGGTGATTGCATGCCAAAACCGTCATGACCTGAGAGACGGAGCCTTCGGGCGGTAACTCCGTTTAACCTTTGAAAACGGAGGTCGTACAGCGACGAAGGTCCTTTTCTTACAATACCTGTTTATGGCCTTTTCATTTCAATGGCGGTTCTCGCCAACGTTTCCTCTTTCGTTCAGACGCTAAATTCCGGTTGCAAACTTTGCGACGTGGGTATGACCATTTGGAACATTTGGGCATCTTCCACGACTGCATTGAGAGCAGAGGAGCGCGGCGTCACTTGCGTTCGAGTGAAACGAGTACCAAGTGACGCGCGCAGCGCATAACTGGCAGAGCTGACGCACTGCCGTTTCAACAACCTTTTTACCAACTGACCAACACGTACTTAAAGGTTTAAAGGCCTTAAAAACGTACTTCATTCACTGTTTGTTCATTTATCAACCAAACGCCTTGCCCGTAAAAACGGGTCAGGACTTCATTCAAAGAGGAGAAAAATCGACACGATATCGATGGCGACACCAGTCAACCAACTGGTGTGTGGAAGCAGACTGATTAACATCAG
>QFQM01000496.1 GCA_003243255.1 Flavobacterium psychrophilum
CGTTCAATATCTTATTAATATAATCAAGCCCGTTATTCAGTATGAAATACCGGAAGACGGTATTATCTCTCGTGCATTAATCAGAACGATAAGCCAGTTCGAGTCTATACATTTACGGTTTCAACATTCTGATGTTATTGAACCAGAAGAGTACGATCACATATATTCTTTTTTTCGAATAAATACATAAAAAAAGCAGGCCCAGAATGGCAATAAAACAACAGGGATCAGGCTTCTGCATGGGATACTCTTGCAAAAGAGTATTCGCTAGATGCAGATGCCCCCATAAAAACATGTTCCTGGGGAATGTTTCAGGTTATAGGCTTTAATTATGAGTTATGTGGCTACAAATATCTCGATTCCTTTTTGAAAGATAGGAAATCAAATGCAGGTAAACAGTTAAACGTCTTTCTATATTTGTGTAATAAGAATAGCGCCTTGTTATCGACAATGATGAATAAGGATTTTTATAGTATGGTATTCAACTATAATGGAAGTGATTTCGGCGATTACGATGTTAAAATCCGTAGAACATATGAAAACCTGGAGAAGAAACAGTGATAAATAATCGAGTAATCCGATCGACCTTAGCCTTTTCGATATTGATGTCAGCTTCTTCTTATGCGAGTAGCCTCCATTCGGGAGTGTATGAAGGTTTAATGTTAGCTATATCTCCTGCAGGTCATCTTACCGGCTATTATGCCGAATCGGTTACGGATGGCGTGAAACGCACCTGTTCATTTTCTTTATCAGGGCAAGTTTCAGCACTGGAAACAAATTCGATTACTTCATGGTCGACATCAGTATTACCAGGCCAAATTAGCGCCAGCGCGGACGGTGTAAAACTGACGATTCCTGACGGTCAAACGCATGCCGGGTGTATTAATGTGTTAGTGCCTGAAATTAATACGGGCCTTGAACTGGAAACAACTCAAGAGACACACTGGCAAGCCCTGGCACAGGTAAATGCTGAACGTGTTTATCTAAGCTCAACTGCCGATGTTGGTACCCGGCGTAAAGCATGGATCGTCAAGGGCGATGTTGTGGGTGTTTTACAGACGCAAGCGGGCTGGACGCACATTGAGTTCGTTAGTGGAACAGGGAAAACGATTCGCGGCTGGGTTAACAGTAAGGAGATTCAGCCTCTTACTCCTCCCGCTTCCTGACGGTAATATTACCCGGCGTTTATTCTGGCAAGTTTGCTACCGCTGATGCGTTCAACAAAGTTAGTTCAATGTAACGCGATGTCTGGCCGTAGTTGTTGACCTGCTCTCGCGAAAAGTTATCGACTGGGCGATGCAACCCCGGATGACAAAAGATATTTTCCTGGACGCACTGCTGATGGCTGTATGGCGGCGTTATCCCCAAAAACAGGTGCTGATTCACTCGAATCCGGGCAGTCTATGCACAAGCCCTAAGTGGCAGTCGTTTCTGAAATCACACGGCCTGGTAGGCAGTATTCGTTGTCGTGGAACTGTCACTCTTTTCGCAGAGCGCTGCTGAATAAGAGATGCTGGTAAATCCTGACCTCCGTCCCGACGGAAGATCGCCAGGGCAGAGGCTGCAGAACTGCTTTCCTGACGTTAAATCATAAAGAAAAGCACGCTTTTTGGTATTTAATTTTCGTATGTTAAATCTCGAATCCTAATTCCTTAACGAGGTTACAGAGTTTTTTCGCCCCATTAAAATTTAAATGGTCCGAATCATAAAAATCTTCTGGAGTAAAAGCTTTATGTGTGGACAGATCAGTCATGAAAACATTATGACCATTAGTGATGCTTTTTATATATGACAACGTTTCATCTTTTAGGGTTTTATCGAAGTTATCAACGTAAAACTGAGTAAAAGGTATAACTATAAAATGAAGATTTGAATTTGTTTCATTAATTAATGATAGTAAAGAGGAAAGAATTTTTTTATTATTTTCATAGCTATGTTTTCTTTGGTAATTTTTTGCCAGTGCTTTTACACGCTTGAGGATGTCAACTGATGAATATGAAAAATCCGTAGAATGGTTGACCTGCTCCCCGTTGATTAATACACACCGATGTTAGTAATGTCTTCATAAGCCACATGAGGACATCCCCATGAAGA
>QFQM01000497.1 GCA_003243255.1 Flavobacterium psychrophilum
TAACGGGCCAAGCAACGCATTCCAACCTAATTGCACATCACCAGTCTGAGAAACCAATTCCATGCGTTTTACATTCAGATCGGTTTGTGTAGGGCATAGGTACGAATGAATTACAGGAAAGTCAGTTCCCATCCATCCCTCAGCAGCAGAAGCATAGCGTGATTCATCATCTTCTCCGAATCCGAAAGCAAGTTCATGTAGCCCCTCCGGTAATAAGGAAGGATGAGTCACACTTACTTTGATACACATCGCAAAATCTTTGGTGTACAAATGCTGGAAACTCAATTCCATATTCAGGGGAGGAAAAAAAAGCTTATCCCCATTTAACTCGGCCTTATAGCCTTCCTTCCCCATTTGCAACTGAAAGTATCGTGCAATCATTAAGTTCTCATTTTGATGTATGGGAAGATCGCAATTTTATCGCGTTATTAAATGTATATCAGATTAAATGCCGCGACTTTTTTTTCGTCTCTTCTTTTTAGGTGTAAATAAAATTCCCGAATTCATTTCAGGTTGGGCTTCAACCTGAATTAATGCTTCCAGTAGATTGCTATTGAAGGTGTCTTTCGGATGAGATTTCTTACCTGTCAAATCATTCAGTAATGGATTCTTTATACCAAGTGAATAATTTAATTCCTTGTCAAGAACATCCACTCTCTTCGATTCTTTACATTGAGCTATCTGGGCGTCCTGATTACGCGAAGCAACATTGGAGTTTGTTCTGGCAATCACAGGCGCATCTCGCTCCTGATCAAAGTCAATTTTATCTCGAACAGTAGTCCATTTAAAATCACTTCCAAGTTTAGATCCTGTGATAGTCATATCCTTGTACGAATAAGAGATACCGCTGACGTAGCCTGTGGACGCTTGGTTAAATCGAACATTGATTCCTTTCTTTTGTAATGTCTGTATAAATTCTGAGCTGGTCAACTTCTGTTTTGAAGTCAATACCTCTTTAATCAGCTCCTGCATTTTCAACTTACCTGAAGGCTCATTGGTACGCTTCATCATCTCTAATTCATTCTTCGTTACGGCTCTTTTGGACTGCTTACTTGAATTTACTTGGGTGAGTTTGTATTTTATTTCAAGTGCCCGTAACACTTTCTCGCTTCTCGCATAATCGTTGCTGTCACTTAACACTTTCTCATCAAAGCCAATACGATTCACAATAATGTGTAAATGAGGGTGCCCAGCATCGTAATGACGAAACACAATGAACTGGTGCTGAGTAAAACCATTCTGTTGTAAGTAGTCATTGGCGATCTGCTTCATTATTTTATTCGATAAATTCTCATGGGGTGGAAAATTAATGGATGTGTGATAGAAGAACTTTTCGAGATCAGGCCGCTTTGTCTTCATCATCTGTACTTCCTTCATGATCAACTTCGCTGACACTTCTGAGAAGGAATGATCCAATACTTCCGCTACGCCATTTCCTACCTTTGCCAGATTGTATTGCAAAGCGCGTGCAAAGCTCTTAGGCTTTTTCTGATCTGCGGTCATGTAGCAGCAGGTTAATGATGCGTTTGTTAAGATCTAACAATTCATGCACTGGCTTGACTAAATCATGTGGAGTATCACCTTGATTCAATTTGTGTACTGCTTGATTAAGGTTCACCCCTATCTTATTCAATTCCTGATAAACCGAAACATCCAAGGCTGCCTCTTTAAGAGGTGGAAATTTGTCAGTAAAAACTTTATGCCGAATCCAGTTGGCTGGACTTAATGCACTCCCTTCTGCCTGTTCATTTATTACACGGCTTTCGTTTTCTGTAAGACGGATGTTGACTTGTACCAATCTCTTATCCTGCTCATTTATTTTTGGTCTGCTCATGATTTATTGTGTTTAAAACGGAACGAAGTGGTCAGTTAGATTTATAGTGGCTGAGCAAGCCGTTGAAGCGTAGCGGAAACATGGCTTGCTCCAGATTTATAACGCTTTTCAGTTGGTTTAACTAAACTGCACGTAATTAGATTTACTTTATTCAATTTGATTTACTTTTAGCAGCCTTGGACATACTTGCTTTATCTTTATTACGATTGAAGCTTCCTGGACTTAATTGATGATCCTGTAACTCATACAGATC
>QFQM01000498.1 GCA_003243255.1 Flavobacterium psychrophilum
GGGAATCGATCTTGCTTTTGAAAATGAAGAAGCAGGAACAGGAATAGTGCCGGAAAGTAATGGGCATATCATTTACAGGATCAAGCCAAAAGCAAGCGTTACAATAGGCGATACTATTTCGGCTCAGGCTGATATCTATTTTGATTTCAATGATCCGATAACAACAAATGAAGTAACAACTACAATACAGAGTGTAGCAGGTATAAACGATAATAATATAAGTCTTTTCAATGCCTATCCTAACCCTGCATCAGATTATGTAAATCTTAAACTTTCAAATACTGATGGAGATGGTTTTGAAGTTACGGTTATAGATATGCTAGGTAAAACTGTGTTTAAAAACAGCTACACCGCTAATGAAGCAAGCTTAAATATAGCATCGTTAAATACCGGGATTTATTTTGTAAGCATTACTGCAAACGGTAAACACCAGGTTAAGAAGCTTGTTGTGAAATAAGGATTTAATTTTTTCAGATAAATAGTTAAACCGGTCAGTAAATCTGACTGGTTTTTTTATTTGTATCTTAGGGAATTTAACAAGAAGGATGTTATAAAGTTGTAAACCAATCAAACCTTTACTATGAATAAGAAATTACTCCTGACCTTTGTGTTATTTTCATTTGTATGCAGCTTTGCACAGACGATAGCCAACCAACCACCTAATCTGACAAAATGCGAAGAAAGTAACTCTTATACTTTATTTGATCTTACCGGGCAAAGCGCAATTATTTTGGGGAATCAGGATCCTCAATTATATTCAGTTACGTATTTTTACTCACATGCTAACGCTGTTGCTAATACAGGTGCTATAAGCCAGCCAACAATGGTAGGGGCCGCAATTATACCTGATTTTACAACATATTATGCAAGAGTGACACATAATAACAATGGTACCTATGCGATTACATCATTCACCGCCCAGACTATTGGCATAATAGTTATGGAGCCTACAGTAATGTATTGTAATTCTAAACCATTATTTCCACCTAATATAGGTAATTATTATACAGGGCCAAATCAAACCGGGGAAATGATAGATTTATCAGGACCTGAATATATAGTTACCGAAAGTGGGACAGTATTTTATATTCATGCGGAAGAAGCGGGTTGTATAATTGATGTGCCTTTTGTAGTTCAATTTGGGAATTCACCTGAAATTAATGAGCCAACTCCTTTGTATGTTTGTGATATAAATAATGATGGTTTTTTTGAAGTAGATCTTACAACGAAAGAAACAGAAATAACCAATGATGAACCTCAGTTATTCGTTACCTATTATACAACACCGGATGATGCGGCATATGGTATAAATCAAATTCCCAATCCGACAACATTTGTTTCAGCTGTTCCTCCACCGTATGAGGTTTATATAAGTGTTACTTCTGCTATTACAAGTTGTGCGTCATACACCTCTTTGGTAGTATCAGCAGGAGATTGTACTGATAATAGCTTTTCAGGTGTCGTTACGTATGATATTAACAATAATGGATGTGGAGAAGGTAGTATACCGGCATCTAACAGGGTAGTATCCTATACTCATAATAATGTAGTATATAATACTTTTACCAATGAGGAAGGCGGGTATTCTTTTGCAAATGTGCCTAATGGGAACAGTACTGTAACAGCAGATTATGGAATTTTTAATGCTACACCTTCTTCAGGTCAGGTAACCATGCCCGGTCCTGTGGATGATATGAATTTTTGTCTTTCTGTAGCCAATCCGGTTACCGATGTATCAGTGATGTTGTATCCAATCACTACCGCACGTCCGGGACAAGTGGTCAGTTATAGTCTTATATATCAAAATATGAATGCTAATATTGTTAGTGGTACTGTAACAATACAATTTGATGATGAGAAATTAGACTTTCTGCCTTCAGGTCTCCCAATGACAGTATCAGGAAATACATTGTCCTTTTCGTATGAAAACCTAATGCCTTTCAGTTTACATTCACGGGTTATTAGCTTTAATGTAATGACACCGCCAGCTGTAGGTTTAGGAGATACATTGGATTTTGCAGCTACCATTACAGCTACCGGAGAGGATATTAATTTAGAGAATAACACAAGCGTTTATTCTCAAATTG
>QFQM01000499.1 GCA_003243255.1 Flavobacterium psychrophilum
TATTTCATTGCAGATTTTTTTAAGATTATCAACTTCAGCATCATCGATAGAAATAAAAATCAACCCGTCGTCAGTCAACAAGTTTTTAGCAAGAAACAGTCTCGGGTACATCATATTCATCCACTTGCTATGGAAGCGACCATCTGTTTCTGTGTTCGTTGAGAATTTCTTTCCTTCAGTATCCACCTGGCCTGTGTATTCTAAATAAGCACTAAGGCTTTCTGCGTAATTATCAGGATAAATAAAATCGTTACCGGTGTTATATGGTGGATCGATATAAATCATCTTGATTTTGCCTAAATAGCTTTTCTGCAAAAGCTTTAGTACTTCAAGGTTATCGCCTTCAATAAAAAGATTTTGGGTGTTATCGAAATCAACACTTTCTTCCCTATCAGGAACCAGGGTTGCGGCACTTGGTTGCTGAATAGTTTTAAAACAATCCGCCTTACCCGGCCAATTCATGCCGAAACGTTCTTTCCCCGGATCAATATTCTCACCCAACGTGAGCTTTAATTTCTCCCAGTCGATTTTGTTTCCTTCCGTAAAAACTTCAGGAAACAGTTCTTTCAGTTTTTCAACTTGTGAATCTTTGATATCCATTGAAGTCAATGGTAGCTTTTCTATCTGTGACATCTTTATGTTTTGATTTGTCATCAGGGTTCTTGTAAGGGGTATAGTCTGATCGATCCGTTCTTCGTCTCCCAATATGAACCAGACTTGTTCCTATCAGGAAAATTGCCGGAGTCGGGGCATGTTATCAGCTCAGATAGTTCTAAAGTCATATTGCCGAATTTTTCTACATCGGCATCACTAACCGTCGAACCGTCATAGTTGAAGTGTGCCCCAACCCAATTTCGGACTATAGCTAACTGCTTTATGTTATTCAATAATGTTTTCAAGTCCGTTGTTTTTGTGATTACGGTCCCGTCGTATTTCCCTAATGCATTTTTGCCCAAATGTTCAACTTTCAATAGGTTCATTAGCTTACTTGATATGCAGTCCAAAAGCTCTCTTAGCTGATAATCATTCTTAGGCTTTCTAGGTACCCTGCACTGAAATAATACCGATAGATAGTCCAGAATATTTTCCAGTATTATTCCTGATTTACTAGTTATCGCTTGGCGGTCGAAATGGCTTTGGTCAGCAAGAGCCTGCCGCAATTCATCGATGGCAAGCTTTCCATTTTGAACCCTGATACCATTCCCCAAAGACCATGGCCTTAATTCAACGAAATGGACCTTCTGACTCGGTGCTCTGTTATATCTGTAGCGGTCTTTCCAAGGGCGGTAATGGGTGGTGATGATAATGTGAGCGAAGTTATCGGCTTCGTCATGCAAAAGGCCTATAAATCTGTCCAAGTGGTTTTCATCAACCGACATTACGACATCATCCAAAATCAGTATCGAATTAGCTGCGCCGTATTTTTTTGCCAGGGCGATGAACACGCATATACCTAATGTATCTAAGTGGGATTCACTGTAAACCGATTGAGGGGTAATGCCGGACTTAGTATAAAAATCAGCGCTGAGTTCAAGTGAATTTTTTGTTGTTTGTTTTAATGTGAGAGAAATCCCGCCTAAACTTTCGTTTGGGTGAAGCTTTTGATACAAGGCATCTACATCAGATGAAATAGAAACAAGTTCGCTTTGAACAAAATCTTTCCGTGCTTTTTCGACAATCTTCAATGTATTGCCAATGGCAACCAGTAACGTTTGTGTGCCCGCTGATTTTTCACGGGACGACAATATGGACTTGTATTGGTCTTTGATAAGGTTGTGTTGACCGATTGCCTTTTTTATCTTTTCCGCCGTCTGTCTTTCAGTGTCGATTTCCTTATCTATTTCATCAAAGGCCTTAATAAAAGCGCCAATTTTTTGTTCATGTGTATCGCCAGACTTTATGAAAGCCAGCCTTTTTGTAATGTCCGGGAATGGTTTATCTGTGATTGATGTGATGCCCTGTTCAAACACGGTTATTTTCTGAACAAATGTTGTAATAGTTGATTCCTGAATTTTCTGTTTTTCCTCGGCAGCTTTTCGTGCTGTTTTTACAGCTTGAACAATTTCCTTAAATGAATTCATTGATC
>QFQM01000500.1 GCA_003243255.1 Flavobacterium psychrophilum
TTAATGGATCTACAATTTTTCCAATAGGAATAGTAATGATAAAGTCTTGAGTAAGAAAATGAGGTCCTGCTATATTACCGGCGCCCGCAGTAGTCTCTCCAACAATGACAGCCCGGCCCCGGTTTTTCATAATTAAAGTAAATGCCTCGGCTGCACTAAAGCTATGTCGGTCACAAAAAATAATTACAGGATTTTGATACACCAAACGAGTGGTGTGAGAATAAGTTTTCAGCGTCACCGTATCACCACGTCTATAAATTATTTGTAAAATAGGTTCATTCGATGCAGAAATGAAAGAGCTGCATAACAGTTGAATCATTGACCCACTGCCTCCGGAGTTGCCCCTAAGGTCAAGTATTAATGATCTTGTGTTGCGTATAACTTCCAATGCCGAAAGAGCAGCTTGAATTGAGTTACTTGTATCGGCAAAATATTTAAGCTTAATATATCCTGTATTTCCCGAAAGTATTTTGGTTTCTTCAAATCCATAGTTCTCCCGTTTTTCCTTTTCTGCTTGCTCAACTTTATCGTCCTTGTTGTTTTCAAGCTCCTTTGCGTAGTTAGGATTGTACTCAACTGATAGATGCTTGTCACTGGTGTACTGGTAAAGCTTCTTGTTTAGCTTCTTTACAAATTCGGCCCTGTTACTGACAGTTTTGAACTGGGATGCATTTAAAGAGTCGACAATAATCTTTGCTTTATCTGTGCTGATAAAATGCTCGGTTAACAGTTGTTTCGTTTTCGAAATAATTTGCATTTTTTCATTGGCGGAAACGCTTTGTGCATAAGAGGAAAAACAGCCCGCTGAAAGTATAATTGTGATAATTGCCTTTTTCATTTCGGTAAATATCAATTTTAGATGTCTACTAAAGTCGTAAGTGTCCTTGATTTCGAAAAGATATTTTGATAATTGGATACAGTTTCTACTTAGTTATACTTGTAGTCTTCTTATTTGATCAAAGATTAAATGATTGATCTTTCATCAAGAAAAACCGGCCGGCTAACGTGTAACTTTGTTCAACTATCAAAAACATTTGGCTATATATCCATGCTGATGGATATTAAGGTAAATAAAATTGAAATGGTTATAATGTAATTTTATGAGACAACCAAATGCGCTTAAAACCGATGAGTATGTTCCCTGGTCTAAAGGAAGAGGCCAGCAGGTATGGGCTATGATTTGTGCAGTTGTTGAAGGCAGTTTAGATAAGGTGGAAAATCTGATACAGATTGATCGTACATTGTTAGTATGCGAGTATGAATATTTTACCCCGATGCATTTCGCTGTAAGAGAGAATCACAGACATATCGTTGAGTTTCTTTTGAAGGAAAATGTTGATATAGTTTATTCTCCCGGCGAATCCTTGCTGACAACTGCCGAAGACAGAGACTATTCAGAATTGGTAGCCTAATTAGAAGACGTACTAATAACAAGATATCATGTTACACCCAAAGGCGTTGACATAGCTGAAGCGATAAGGCATGGTGCAGTCGATGAGGTGAAAAAACTAATTGAAAATGGAGCTTCAATTACCGAAACTGATGATAAAGGCAACCAACCCATTCACTGGGCTGCATTTACAGGAAATATTGAATTACTGGACTATTTACTGGCGCTTGGTGCAGATATAAATGCTGCAAGACCGGACGGTGCCCGGCCCATTGATCTGGCGAATATTTATCTCCGTAATAGAACCTGGCATGTAGCAAACAATACAGATCTGTTTGCAAAAAGCAATAATCTGCTAAAATTTCTTTTTGAACGAGGTGCATATTGCGACATAGGTACGGCAGCCCGCATAGGAAAATATGATCTGGTAAAAGAAATGGTGGAGGAAAATCCTCGGATCATTCATGCAATACCTTTGTACTGTGATTATTTTTCCGGACTCCCGTTGAGGATGGCTGCCGGTGCAGGCTACCTGTCAATAGTCGAGTACCTGCTGGAGCATGGTGCCAATCCAAATCAGCCTGAACCTGGTGTAGCTCCAGCGGGCGGTGCATTGCATGCAGCTATTTGGGGACGACATTTCGAGATTGCAGAAGTTTTACTTAAGCATGATGCACATGTTGATGCAGAGGT
>QFQM01000501.1 GCA_003243255.1 Flavobacterium psychrophilum
CAGTTGAATAAAACATATAGTGAGCCGAAAGTTAAGCCTGCTTTCACTTTTCGCTATGCCTGGAATGTATTGGTAGCCACTTTTCTTTTAACAGGCAGCGCAGCAACCGCGCAAACGAAGAAGAGTCCCAAAAAGAAAGAGCCAATCGGACAACAGGTTAAAAAGATTTCCTTACCGAAAGATATTATCATGGGAGCCGTTATGGAAGCTCCTGCAAGGAACATTACAGGCACAGTAGTGGATGATAGTACGGGGCTACCGATTGGCTTTGCTTCTGTTCGCATCAAAGAAACCGAAACAGGTATATCGGCAAATGATACTGGTTATTTTAAAATAACAGTACCTGGAAAAAAGGATACGGTGACTGTAATCGTAAGTGCAGTTGGATATGAAGACAATGAATTTGAAGTGCCTGTATACAGCTTTAAAAAATACAAGGTAATGATGGCCCGGGAAGCGGATCTACTAAAACCGGTGGAAGTAAAAGGTGTAACGATGGGTAAAGTAGCATCCGGAGAAGCGCCACCTATTCCGGAGTGTGGCCCGCCCGATTATACAGCATTGCCTGGAGGAACTTTAGGAGGAGTAACGGTTACGAGGAGAGTAACAAAAGTTGAAAAAGTAAAACGGGAGGTTAAGGATTGGTTTTCTGGCAAGAACGATGTGCGTATTTATCCCAATCCGGCAATGCCCGGCAATACGGTCAACATTAGCCTGCAACTTAATAAAACAGGCGACTACAAACTGGAGCTGATGGATGCCTCCGGCAGGGTTGTGCATATACAGGCTTTGCAGATAGCGCAGCAGCAACAGGTAATTAATATTCCCACACAGTCATCGTGGAGCAGAGGGGTATATTGGGTGCGTATATCCGGCGCGGTTGACAAGAAAATTTACCAGGCGAAATTATTGATGCAATAATTAAGGGTGGCGACTTAAAGAAACCAGCCCATCTCTACGCTGGTTTTACACTAACCTTTTTTCAATGTTTTCCAGGCGGTCTTCCAACCGTTGGAGCCTGCTGTAATACTGATCGTGGATATTAGGCATCTTGGCCGACAGGTACCACTCTGCATACCATATCGTGTTGATCTCATCGGTAGTGAGGTTGAAATTTCCATAGGTAGCTTTATCAGGATTGTCAGACATCATTACAATAAAGCCTTGTTTAAACCTGTTCTTCACACGCTTTAAAAACGCTTTACCTTCAGTCGTACTTACTACATAGATGCGTTCGTCCTGCATACTGTTCCATTCTTCTTTCTCCAGCAGGCGTATGATCATATAGCCGCCATCCTGTAAAGTAGGACTCATACTTTCTCCTTTAATTCTTACGCATAGGTAGGTGGCATTCTTTTTCAATAGGTTGGTAGGCAATCTTACTGAATCAACATTAGCAACATAATCGGTATTGTATATCCCTTCTCCCGCAGCTACGTGAATATCGGTGATGGGGATGGGCATGGTAGGGAACTTCGTATTACTTTTACGGTCTTCCACCACATGAAAAGTCACTTCTTTATGTTGAACCGTTTCCTGTTGACCCGGCAGTAAAGCCCGGGAAGCAGGAGCTGAAGATTTCAGCATATCTCCCTTACCGGTGATAAGCCATTCAATATTAAGGTCTGCAAACTTGTTTGCAATATCTGCCACGATATCAAAGGACGGTTTCGCGTTCTCAACCCTGAAAAGCCGGGAAATCTTCTCAGAACTGTTGTACCCCAATAGCTCAGCAAGCTGACTATTGTTCAATTCTTTGTGCTTTAATAATTGCTCTATGCGTAATACAATGGGTTCCATGTGTTTCAAATTTGTTTGTAAAAATAATGCAAATTAGTTTGCGTAAATCAAACTTGTTTGTATTATTGCTCCCGGAAACAAACATACAAAGACGCAACATAAACCTGCAAATCTTTTAGCACTGGTTGCACGTTGCCACACGGATAGTTAAACCATTTTAATTTTTATAGTTATGAGTAACACGTACACTGGGGTCATAGATCCCACATTAAGCCTTATTGCCCAAAATGCACAGGTATTTCCCAACGACAGGCAGGGAACGCTGGTAGAGTTGAGCGCTTT
>QFQM01000502.1 GCA_003243255.1 Flavobacterium psychrophilum
CCTGAACGTTCACGATAAGTATGGATTACTCCGATACGAGAAAAAGGAAATTAACTCGTTGGATGACATTTTGAAGGATGACCCATTGGGTCTACTCGGAGATGATTCGCAAGGTCTGTTTGACTTGAAGCATGTTGTGCCATCAGACATCGAAAGAGCGGAGGCTGATTTTGTGGCAAAGCGTAAGCCATGCAAAGGCTTTGATAAATACGAACCACTTTTCAAGGACGTGCAAAAAGATCTTTCGGAAGGCAAACGCAAACTTGTGACGTTTAAACAGGAGAATTTACGACCCGGAGATTTCTATGTCCACAACGGTATTTTACTCCTATTGGAAGACGTGGAGTTTGAAGAGGCAGTTCAGGAATTTAGAAGTGGCCGGAGAGTACGAAAGGACGGACGGACACGGGTAATATTTGAGAACGGTACGGAATCTAATATGCTTTATCTGTCCTTGTACAAAGCACTGCTTGCGAATGGTCGTGCTGTCACAAGGAATGCCGCATCTGTAAATTACGAATTTGCCGAAACGTTTAGCATGGTCGCGGACAGCGATGAAGAAGCTGGCTATATCTATATCCTTAAATCAAAAAGCGAGAGGCCTGAGATCAAAGGCATTCCAAATCTCTATAAAATCGGCTTTTCAAAAATATCGGTTGAAGAGCGGATTAAGAATGCTGCCATAGAGCCAACTTACCTGATGGCGGATGTGCGGATTGTAATGGCTTACAAATGTTATAACATGAACCCGCAAAAATTTGAATTACTAATTCATACTTTCTTTGGAGCCGCGTGTCTGAACGTAGATGTTTTCGATAAAGACGGAAAGCGATATACTCCACGAGAATGGTTTATAGCCTCATTGGATGTTATCGAGCAGGCGATTCATTTAATCATTTCCGGTGATGTCGTTAATTATCGATATGAGATGGCTAGCGAGGAAATTGTAAAAAAATAGCTGAGGCCGATTTTTCGAATCAGATCAGTATCGTTCGGTGTTTAAGAGCGGTTATTCGGAAACAAAATTCAAAGCTTGGGAAAGTATATCAAATGAGGTATTAATTGTCTTTTTTAACACCGCTAAAATATTTACTTTAGTAAATGAAGTGACGAGTGAAATCTGCTAAAGTCCCCCACGAACTAGTCCAATTAATTCTTGAGATATGCGAATAGTTAGACTTAAAATCGAAAATTTCCGAGGGATTAAGAATGCAGAATTGATTCTAAGCAACCATACCGTTTTGGTTGGGGATAATAATATAGGCAAGTCAACAATCTTGGAGAGTATTGATCTGGTGCTTGGCCCGGAACGTTTGTCGAGATTTCCGATAATTGATGAGCATGACTTCTACATCGGCCAATATATCGGAACAGAAGAAAACCCAATAAATATCAAAGTAGAGGTCTTGATAATTGAACTAATTGAAGATCAATTAAGGAGATTTAGGAATAACATTGAATATTACGATACGACAACCCGAGCTTTGTTAGCTGGTCCGCCCGCAGAAGGTACCGATGCCACGGGTGTACTGCCGGCTCTTCGAGTGGGGTTTAAAGGATATTATGATGATGACGATGACGATTTCAAAGGAGAAACCTTTTTTTGTCATCCTGAGGAGACAGAAGAGGATAGCCACGTACCATTTACCAAAGGCGACAAGAGAGAGTGTGGCTTTTTATTTTTAAGAACCATAAGGACTGGTTCTCGCGCACTAAGCTTAGAACGCGGATCACTCTTGGACATAATTTTACGCTTGCGCGAACTGCGACCTAAAATGTGGGAAGATGTTCTTTCACAGCTTCGCGTAATATCCGTGGCTGATGATCCTGCACTTGGCATTACGGATGTTCTGGATCATGTCCAAAAAGCCGTGCGCTCGTTCGTGCCCTCTGAATGGGCGGATAACCCTCGATTGAGAGTATCTACATTAACAAGAGAAGAATTAAGACGTGTTCTCACTGTATTCATGGGAACGGGCGAATATAATAGTGAGGGGAAAGAATACGCAGCTCCGTTTCAACACCAAGGAACCGGCACAATCAATATGCTGGTATTGGCCCTTCTTGTCATGATCGCTGAA
>QFQM01000503.1 GCA_003243255.1 Flavobacterium psychrophilum
TATTATTATCATGAAAGGCGAGCCCTAACTCTTCCTGTTTTCTCTTACGACGATAATGAAAAAAGATGGTTAAACCTATAGCAACCAAGGTAGCAGGGACAGCAATCCATAGAACGATCTGCAGGAATTGTCTGAACTCATAAAAGGACACAAGCAACAATAGCGGCATCATGAAAAATTTTAAGTACAATTTTTCTCATAGAAAGATATACGTGATAAAGAATCCGGAAAAGATATTACTACGGAAGGCGGGCAGGTGGTGGTTTTTAACAAATCGAAAAATTATTGCAAGAATAATACCAAAAAACGCCTGCACTCCTTGCGGGGCAAGCGTTTTATCCACACCAGTTGTGACCATATTATGCAGGACTATATTGTATGTTTATTTTACGCTGGCGATTTCGGGTGAAACTTTGAATATCTTTCCATGCATCTGTTCCAAAAGCCGAAACTGACAAAAGTATCATGATGAGTCCGAACAGCCAAAGCCCCAGAAAAACGCATATACCTACATGCAGGGCTATTATAGCTGCTAACCAAAACACTCTTACTTTAGGTATCCAGATAAATATAATATAGCCCGTTTCAATGATGATCGTAAACCAGCTTAGTGTTATGAACAGCCAGGATTTATCGGCCAACCAGGTGAAATCGTATTGCCTGAAATCGGGCTGCACCAATGAGCGCCATATCACGTTGCCTCCCCACCATTCCGGTGAGATGAGTTTTTCGAAGCCTGCCGACAGGTAGATCAACCCCATGTGGATTTGTAATACGCGCAGGGAGAGTGTAACTTCCCAGGAAGGGGTAGTTGGCACTCTTTTCCACCATGCATCTAATGAATACATTCTTGCCACCGGCATGAGCATAATGTAGAATAATGCTATTTGCAAAAAGATATCTACGCCGTATACGTATACTTCGATGGTACACATGAGGATGTAGTGGCAAAGGAAGGTAAGGAATGAAAAGACTTTCGTAAACAAGCCTATCAACAAAAGGAAGGCGCTTATTACGTACACCCAGAAGAATCCCATTACAAATTCATCCTGGGTCACCGGCAGGAAGGAAAAGAATTTATACACCTTGGCCATGTGGAGTGTAAGATCCGATATCAGTATCTCTGATATTTCCCACTGTATCCACCCATCGGCGCCCATAAAGGCCAGCCAATCGTTGTACCATAATATTGCCTGCAACAACGTGAATGCAGCAATCAATATCCGGAATATTGCCAGGGGTGCTGGTGAAACCGGATCGTTAAAAAAGCTATATGCTTTTTTGTATAATGTGCTTGTACGCATAGTAATGTTGTTCTAAATGTTTAGTTTCCTGTGAGCACAAAATCGGTTGAGTATAGTTCTGATATTTTCACCGGTTCTTTTTTGCAAAATCCTTTCATTGTGGGGTACCTGATGCTTCTAAGGGTATATGATACTTTCCAGATGTGGGGCTGAAGATTGAACATGCGGGTTGAAAAGGAACGGGCACATATGTCCTGGATGGAAGTATCGCCGGCATTGTAGACTTTGTATCCATAGAATCTTTTGGCAAGATCCTGGTTCTTGCAGTAAAAGCTAAATCCCCTAAGGGTGGAATATGTTTTTTCCTGCCCGTTATAATCGACTGTTTTTATTTCTATTTCATTGCTTTTTCCTACATCTGGGGAGAAGAATCCATATCGCCATACTGAATAATTGATGCTACACACAAGTACCAGCGCTTTTTCAAGGGGCTCGTTCTTGTGGTATATTTTTTCATCCAATACATGGAATATGGTTAACAGTATTACTGTTAAATGGGTAAAGGCAAGGGTGAAAAATATTTTCTTTTTCATACTTATTCGAGTTAAAACCATGTTCAAAAGCAAGCTTTTGAACATGGTTTTATCAATGAAATTTATTATCTGGCATATTTGGACATAATGGTATTGAGCTTTGCAGCTTTTTCCCTACCCAATACGCTTTCGAGCTTTCCTCCTTTGGAAACTGCTACGATGTATACGATGCCATCATCGGATACGATCAATACTACATATCCCAGTTCATCCTGCGGGTTACTTACTTT
>QFQM01000504.1 GCA_003243255.1 Flavobacterium psychrophilum
AAAAAAACACTCATATTCCTTGTTAAATCCCAAGAGCTTATCTTTCTGCCAAAGCGTATCCACCGAGCGGATCTGTAAAATAGCAGCCCCCGGTTGTGGGAAATTTCTTATAGTGGCAAAAAAATAAGTACCCTTCTGGTTAATACCGGCCTGTTTGACTTTAGGCCAGGTATCGAGATCATTAAAATTGATGGGAGCCTTCCCCTTCCAATCTTTTTGAGCAGGAAATTGTAAAAAATCACGCTGAGAAAACAACGTCAGATGAAAACTTAAGGAAACAACCAGAACCAACAAGAGTTTATTCATTTTCAAAGAATTGATAAAAGAGCAGCACTTTCTGTCTTATAATCGAATTTCATAAAAACCAGTGATGCGTTCAGGAGCCTATAGAGGAACGTTCAATCTGGCAATACTTATTACTCAGGGAATTATCCTAAGATAAACCCGCTGCACATTTGCAGAGCTGCTACCAGTCATTACCTCAATCATTCCAGGCTCCGCTGTATATGCTGTATATTTCATAGCTGCAGTCAAGAAAAGCTAATTGAGTCGCATCCAGCATAAACTGCACTACTTTCTTTTCACCAAGCAGCAACGATATTCGAGCAAAGCCCTTCAATTCTTTAACAGGTCGGGTCACGGAAGCAACAGGCTGGCGAATGTATAGTTGCACTATTTCATCGCCTTGTTTTGGCTGTAAGATATAGCTGCAGACGATTACGGCGATTAATGACCTGCTCCTTAGTGGCATCGAATGCCGGATTGATCATGCCAAGTACATGGCCATAAATAGAGTCCATCCTTACAGGATTATCGAAGATATCATCCGTAAGCGTATGAGCATTAGCATGACCAGTCCGCAACTGAGCCACTTTTTCTTCAAGCGTCATCCTGGAAAGCAGCTCCTGAATACGCCGTTCCATTGGCAAATTGGCATTTTTATATCCCTGCCCACGTAAAGACAAAGCAACAAAAAGGCAGGCTGATATAACAATTAGGCAAGAGACAGATCTGATGTTTCGTTTGAAAGAAATACACAACGTTGAGATGGACATTATTATTATTTTGAAATTCAGACGATTGCTGAACTAATCTTCTTAATTATTATTCTCTTCAGTCCATGTAGGAATACCTGCTTTCATCTTAGCCAAAACATTTTTTACATCGACCACACCCGCTGCATTTTCGTTTCCTTTATTATCTAAAATTGCCAGTTTGAGCACTCTTTCCTGCAATTTGATGGCTTCAGATGTCATCTTGAGCTTATGAAGAATGTTGGCTTTAGTATCCATGAACATGAAATTATCCGGTGAATTAGTGAGAACAATATTGATCCATTTCAATGCAGACTGTAATTCAAACTCATTATTGCTATAACTGAATACTTCAAAAGCCTGATTATTGATACTTACCCACCCAATCAAATCAGATTTATTTACCTTGAACGGCATTGACTGGTTAATCTTTTGCGTCAAATATTTAGTATACAACTCATATCGTTTGTTTTTCCGGTACCAGGAAACACGTCCATCTAAGATATTTTCAGCAACGAACTTACTGCCGAACCCTTTTTTAATTACCCCCCCAACACTATCCCAATTGGGTTCGCTCGCAGCCTTCTTAACCATTGAAGTAATGATATCCCTGTCTATGCAATAATTGACAACGCTTTCTGAAAACCCCTTTATTCCACATATTGAATCAACAACCCTCTCCATTCCAATACAATACCTGATAAACTGATGAGATGTAGTCACCAGTTTGATATTACGTGCCAGGAATAACAACATATCCTTATTAAAGAGATAGACTGAATTTAAATATCCAGCATATTCTCCGATATATTTCAATGCAACAGAATCAGCCAGGCTGTTTAACTTAAGAGCAATCAGCTCATCCTGAAAAGATGGCATTTCATGGAAAGGCATTTTTCCACTATAAAAGATTGCTATTCGTGAATAAATCTGTTTTTCCTCCTTTTGACTATTCCCTATCTCCTTTACAAAGTCGCTTACTTGTTTAAACCCTGCTATTCTGTGCAACGGATTGCCCGTTGCAG
>QFQM01000505.1 GCA_003243255.1 Flavobacterium psychrophilum
ACGCTCTACAATATCTTGTTTTGTAATAGCAGATATAGCGATGTAAATAAGCGAACCTACAGTATAGGCCACATAAAATGCAATTGCCACAAGCATACTTTCAGTTTGCCCCAGATTAAAGGCTTTCTTAAATACAGGAATCAGGATGTCGTTACTGGCAGCAACGAAACCCCAAAAGAAGAAAACGGTTACCAGCGGAATAAACTGGCCCCATTTGGTTTGTGAATTTTCAGAACTCATAAGTGATGTTTAAAATGTTAATGTGAATGTTTATTTGGGTTATAGATGTTTACGTTTTTATTCTGATTTTTTTATTTCTGTTGATGGTCCGATGCCGTTATTATTAAACGCTTCTATCCTGAAATAATAAGCATCGCTTCTATCCAGTCCGCTAAAATAATACTCATTTTTGCCATATACCATAATTGAGCCATATAATTTTTCAGGAGATTTGCCAAAATAGATAACATAACCGTCAGCATTAGGCTCCTGCTGCCATTTGAACCACACATTTCGGCGTTCCCCTTTTATTCTTGGAGCAGAACGCAACGGTACAAAATTCTGCACCATACCCGGCTTTTGACCGGAACCTTTACCAAATACCCTCAGTCCGCTTAAAGCAAACTTCCCGGTAGGCATTCCATGATTCTCAAGTTTTATGTATCGGGCTGTAACAGGCTTTTGAAGCTCTATATAATCATGAGGAACATCTTTTCTATTTTTGCTTTTGTCAACAAGCACACTCCATTTTTTACCATCTACAGAAGAATAAATGATATATTTATGTCCTGCCGTGGTTGATGGTTTCCCCATTAATTCAGCATCCTGATCGGCATAATTAATCTGAATGGCATTAATCGTTGAACTTTCACCAAGATCGGAAACAACATATTCTCCCTTATTAGCTGTTTTAGCAGACCAATAGGTTTTTATATCTTCATCATTGATATAATTAGCCTGATAACCTCCAAGTGTCGATGATACCTGAAGAGGTTTGTTATAATTCAGTAGCATCCATCCTGAGAAAGAAGACAAGCCTATATGACTTTTCTTTTGTGATGGAAGAAAAGTTGGGTAATCACCATATGCAGTATTGCTATAAAGCTGTCCATTAGCATCAAATCCAGAAGGCCAGATACCTAAGCGTCTTTCAAAATTATTTTTGGTAGATATAACCACCGTAGAAACATGCCAGTAATCATTATTACTATCCTGATAAGTAGCACCATGCCCTGCCCCTCTTGCAAAACCTCCCGGTTTATACGAAAAAGGATTGAAAGACTGATACTCAAAAGGACCAAGGGGATTGTTACCAACATAAACACCATCCGCATAACCACTAAACTCTGTACCCGGAGCACCATATTGCAGGTAATATTTTCCATTATGTTTTGTCATGAAAGCGCCTTCAGTAAACGGTTGCAAAAAGGTATTGTCATTATGTTCGCCAAATCGTTCCCAACCATGCTCATCGTCATTAAGTGCTAATACAGGAATCACTTCGCCTTCGGGCTGGAACGTCTTGCGGTTCAGCTTAACGCCATATAGCGGATACAGGTTACTCGAGCCGTAGTACAGGTAAACTTCATCTTTTTCCTTGTCCCAAAATATTTGCGGATCCCAGGCTCCTGCTTCAAATTTATGTACCAGTTCTTTCCAGTCATCTACTTTTGGGTTCGTACTCATCCAGATAGGAAATTCTTTGGTATGAGTTGAACCTACAACCAGCAAAGTATCATTTACAAATGATACCGAAGGCGCACAAAGCTCGTCATACACTTTATGCTCAGGCCTAAGGAATTTTCGCGGAATGAATTTCCAGTCCAGCATATTATCGCTATGCCAGTAGCCCCATTGATTTGTTGAGAACAGATAATATTTATCCTGAAAATAGGTGATTACCGGATCGGCAGTAGCGCGATGCTTACCTTGTTTCACAAAATCCGGTATCGGGCAGTAACCGTAATCTATGTTTATGGGATTGCAGTAGGTTTTCTGTTGGCTGTAGCCAAAAGTAAAGAGTAAAATTGCTATTGCTGTAATGTACTTTTTCATCT
>QFQM01000506.1 GCA_003243255.1 Flavobacterium psychrophilum
TAAATACTGGGTGTATGCATAAAAAAAAGCTGGCTTTATAGCCTGCTCTGTGATCCCGCTGGGATCGGGTTATGTTTGGGCAGGCTGCGCTGGTGCTGGGTTTCAGGCAATCAGATTATCGGGGTAACCTGGTGGGGAACCGAATAAAATGGTTGATTTTGCAGGGATTTAAAGAGCTGGTTTGGGTGGCGAAGGTATGGAAAAGTGAGGGAGGTTTTTGGGACACTTTTGTAACTTTCAGGTCATGAAAAGAGACGTGATAAAGATTAAACGAAAGGTCATACAATCCGCGCCTGTTAAAAGGCGGCAGATGTCTATTGTAGGGAACAAGGTGAAAGCCCAGGGACACGACGAAGAGAAACAGAACAGGGATTTTTGGATGGCACGTTCGGTAGCCGAGCGGCTGGATGCCGTGTTTCGTCTCCGGGCTCAAGTGGTTAAGGACGAAGGGATGGACAAGAGTTTTGGAGTTAAACGAAGCTTACGATGAACCTAGAACCGGGCTTTCGCGACTTTGTTGAAGTTTTAAATAAATACGCCGTGGAATAAGTGGTTATGGGAGGCTACGCATTTGCCTTTCACGACGAGCCACGTTTCACGGGCGATATGGATATCTGGATTGATTGCTCCAAAGCCGATACTGGGAAGATGGTAACCGCTATAAAGGACTTCGGCGAGGTGAAATAGTCTCGCTTATGCAATAGCTTGACGAAGCTTTCCAGAACAATATCTTCCGCGCACTGCTTCACCTGCACCAACCGCTCGGCAAACCAGCAAAGAGGCCGGAAACAACGGTCATAAAGCTGACGTGGGCCTCGCTGCCATTGGTAAACTGTGTCAGCAGTTGCTGATCGTTATATGATGAATGAGCTTGCATAGGCTCAAAATCAGGAAATCCTTTATTTGCGCAGACAGGGGCGAAACGGATATGTTTGCATGAGGCTGAGCATAAAGCGTAGAAATACAGGAAACTATAGAGGCTTGTGGAGATTTGAAAGCTCTATTATTCAGTCCTTGACCTATAGACATTGAGGTTAATATTATATATAAACTTATTTTTAATTAAATAAATCTATATGTCTCGCAAACCCTCATCCACTGAACTGAAAAGGACAATTCTTTATTATCCCACCATTAATATTCCATCCCAGGATTGGCTTAAGAATGCAGTCCTGTATTGGGACGAAGTAAGCTCTATAGTTCCCCACGATTGGCGCCATGATAAAACCATTTCGGTCTCCGGCGATATTGATCTGTTGCAAGGCGAAGGGTTGTTCCGACCTATTCATCCCGATCAGCTACTGCAGAATCGCGGGTCATGGCAGGCTGTTCACGATATGACGGACGAGTTCAAATCAACGGTTAAGTCTGAGCACTTCAAAAGCATTCTTGACAGAAGAAGATTCAGTTTATCAAGAATCCATAATGAAAAAATTTCGAAATCAAATCTCATCGGCAAAGGGGCAAGACTGCATCTCGATAAAACCAATTATGAAATAGCGGAATTTTTAAAGCGCAAAAAACTAGCAATACAAAACAACGACAACTGGCAATGGTTCCTTGTCGAAAGTACAACTGCTTTGTTGTACATGTCGCTTCTTGCAAAATATATTGCGGCTACCGATAGGCAACATACAGTAGTAGGCACTGACCTTCGCATCTATGAAAAACTGAATTTTCAGCAATCGCAACGTGGTGAAGGTATCAACGTGATCAACTGCAATTTTAAAGGATTGATTCCTTCCCCGGCACGAGGAACTTCCATGAATGACATTGTCAAGTTCAAAAGAAAACGACAGGATAACCTGATCGCTTTCCGTAGATTTTTGTTAGACGTTCAATCTAAATTATCTGCTGCTACTTCAAATGCAGAAGTAAAAAGCATTCTTGTTTCAGCACAAGAAGATCTTAAAAAAGGGCTGAAAGATATGAAGGCTGTATTTAAAGACAGTAAGATTGATATGGTCATTAAGTCCCTAAAGTCCATCCTAAATGTACAGTCTTCAACGGTGATAACGGGAGGGGCTATGTTTTTGAATGAAAAATTTG
>QFQM01000507.1 GCA_003243255.1 Flavobacterium psychrophilum
CAGTATATCTTGTAAGTTTTGTTCGTGTTGTTCAATTAAAGCATGAATAACAGCCTCTTTGCTGGGGAAAAAATGGTACAATGACCCGATGGTCGTTTTTGCCGTTACAGCAATATTTTGCATCGTCAGATGGTCGAGGCCTTTTTCAGCAATAATACCAGCCGCCATATCTAGGATATGCCCAAATCGCTCAGTTCCCCGAACCTGGGTAGGTCTACGTGCCTGCTTTGCCTTTTTAGTCATCCAGTTTGCCTCTCGCGCTAAACAACATTTTTTCAGCAACAGTTGAGATTTAGCTTCTTCTGTGTTCTAATTAGTTTTATATAGTAGAGGATTAATTCTAGTTTTCAAGTTAAAGCTTTAAGAATCAAAATGATAAACGATTGTAAATGCGTGTCCCAGCGTCTGACACCACTGATTATCAGGTACTTATGCCTGATACTTCCCTTGCTGTGTTTATCCTCTTGTTCAATGCTATTTTCGCTGGTGATCTCTGGCGCAGCTTTTCCGGGCTGTTTTTTTGCCTGATCGGAAGTGTAGTGACGACGACGTTAGCACATTTTGTTGTTTCGATTCGGTAATGGCAGGATCATCTCATCCCCACTGATGATCAGCTATCCATGTCTGGTACTGATACTTTCAACTCTTTTCTGGTTTCTTTTATTCGGATAACCCTTAATGACGCATGCTATGGGTTTTAAATGGTACAATAAATACCCGCTACTGATCATTATGTTTCTTGCAGCCATATCCACTATAACACTGGTTATTCGTACACAGGTCAGACCGGAAACGAATGATGCTTGGGGTTATGCTGATACCATTGATGTCGTTCCTGGAGTCAGTGTTCGGATTATCCTATTGCCGATAAAAGACAATCAGTATATCGATAAAGAGGATTTACTGCTAAAAATAGAGTCCCAACCTTATCTGCAATATCTGGCTGTAGCCCAGGCTAGGCTTAATACACTAAACCAGCAAATCATGCTGGCACAGCACACGGTTAGCGCACAAACTTATAATGCTAAATCTGCATATGAAATAGCTGATCGTGCACGAGTTGTAGCAGAGCAGGCACGTGGCACACGAATCCGCTGCTTAAAAAGGGTGTTAACTCTGCCGATGAGGTGGATAAGACAAGATCATCAGAACAGACTTCATATAGCAGAACTCAATACCTCGAAATTACAAACTAGGCCAATTGGTGGTGTTGATGCCCCAGTAGCGTACTGGGCAGAACTCGAAGCTGAGATTGCACTGACGAAACTTGGCCTCGAATTTACCGAAATCAGAGCCCCATTTAATGGCTGGGTCACATCACTGAAAACTACTGTGGGTCAGTTCACCTCTGTGCTGAAGCCCCTGTTGTTCATTCTCATCAATACTGAACGCTGGTACGTCATTGCTAACTACCGGAAAACGGGCCTGAAACATATTCGCGAAGGCGATAGGTCCAAACTTCTAATCGAATAATATACTCAAGCAGTACTTGATGCTATTTGTGATGTCGCGATTCACTCGAGCAAACTATATGATTTGGAACAGAAGGCAAATTTACAGTGACAGAAAGTAACAGCAGCACTGATAGCTGGCAAAAGCGCTGAGTCACATTTTCAACACGGTTTGTTCAGCCGTTATGGCGAAGAGGATACTTGGTTCTGATTGATGTCTGGCTACTAGAGCTCGACATTAGGACGTGACAGATTGCAGAGGATATCATGTTGACCAAAGCACTCGGTGAGGATACAGAACAACTCGGGCTAAGATGACTGCTGAAACATCTAAAAAATATAATTAAATTGATTATTATTGCGTGCAGGAGGCTTTGTACAACATGAATGGTTTAACTCGTGGAATTGATCAAATTAACTGGTTACATCATAAATTTAAGACAGAAGTTAACTGTGCACTGGTTGAACATAATATTCCATTGACGTTATCAAAACTCCGCGTGCTGGACGTCATCGCCCACACGCCACATTGCAGGGCAAAAGAAATTATCGAAATACTTGGGTTCAGTCCCCGGACTGTTACTGAAGCATTAGAT
>QFQM01000508.1 GCA_003243255.1 Flavobacterium psychrophilum
AGGGTCATGAACTCGCGCAGGGCATAGAAGGAGACGAAGTAGAACAGCAGGATCACGCCGTTGTTGCCGAACAGGAAGGCGATGCCGATTACCAGCACCATCACCCACCAGGCATTGATCCGCGCGTTGAGGTTGTCGATCACCGGGTTGGGCTGATCGCCACTGCGCCGTTTGAGGACGAAGCCGACCAGGCTGGCCAGCAACAACAGGGCACCGATACCGGCGAACAGCAGCAAAGTGTTGTTATCCATCTCAGGCCTCCTCGGGTGCCAGTGCCAGCAGGGCGTTACGCGCGCGTTCCAGGAAGGCGTCTTTGCCCTCCCCCTCGATGGGCTCCAGTGCCGCGCCGAAGCTCAGGGTGCACAGCAGTGGCAGCGGCAGCGCCCTGCCCTTGGGCATGACTCGGTTGAGGTTGGCGATCCACACCGGCACCAGCTCCACGTCCGGGCGCGCCTGAGCCAGGTGATAAAGGCCGCTCTTGAAGGGCAGCAACGGCTCGTCGCCGAGATTGCGCGTGCCCTCGGGGAAGATGATCAGCGAGTCGCCGCCGTCCAGCGCATCGAGCATCGCCTGCAGCGGGTTGGCGCCTTCCTTGCGCTCGCGGTCGACCAGCACGCCGTTGAATACCTTGTTGATCAGAAAGCTGCGCACGCCCGGCTTCTGCCAGTAGTCTGCGCCGGCCACCGGCCGGGTGCGCTTGCGCAGCTCCGGCGGCAGCGACGCCCAGAGCAGGACGAAGTCACCGTGGCTGCTGTGGTTGGCGTAATACAGGCGCTGGGTCGCCTGCGCGGTGCTGCCGAGCCACAGGGCTCGTGCGCCGGTCAGCAGGCGAGCTGCCGAGGTGATGGCGAAAGCGGTCAATGCAGCGAGCATGGCGACTCCTTAAGCGAAAACGACGAAGAACCCGAGTACGACGACGACGATCTGTAGCAACAGGCACAGGGCCTGTTTGCGTAGCAGGCCGAGTGCGCCCTGAGAGCGAAGGCTCCAGCTGCGGCCAGCTTGTTGCGCATTCTGCAGGCCAAGATTCTGTAGCGCCTGATCCAGCGCATGAGTCTGGCTGTCGAGCTGTTCGCCGGCTTCAGCCAGGCGTTGGAACAGCTCGGCGTCCAGCGCCACGCGCAACGCCCAGTATTTTTCGGCCAGGCCGGCGATCAGCAGCGCGGCGCAGAGCAGCGCCAGGATCAGGCTGGGCGGTGCACCCAGCCAAGGCGCCAGGCCGAAGAGCACGGCGACCAGGCTTAGCGCGCTGGAGCAATGATCGAGGCTGCGTCCCCGTCGCAACAGTGCCGCGACCAGCAGCAGATCAGCCTGCATGAGCGACCTCCAGCCCCGGTTGTGCATCGACCATGGATTGCAGCGCGGCCAGATGCTGCGGGCCGAGCACGACCTGTGGCCGCGCCTGGCGGATCAGCGCCACGGCCGCATCCACGCTCTGGCAGCGGCCGCTATGCAGCAGCCAGGCCGCCACGGCGGTGGCACTGCGCGAGTAGCCCAGTGCACAGCACACCAGCACTGGGCCCTTGTGGCGTAGTCGCTCGATAGCCTTGGCGGCGTGTTGGCAAGTGAGCGCATCCGGCGCCACCAGATCCAGTGACGGCAGGCTGCAGTAGTGCTGTGGCGTGTGCTGCAGCGGCAGCTCGGCGCAGAGGTCGACCAGGGCGGCATAACCATCGAGATCGCCCATGGCGGGCAGGCGGCCGAGGTCGATGCCCTCCACGACCTGGCTCGGCGCTGGCTGGCGGTATGTCCATAGCCGTGAATTGATCCAGGCGCCGAGCAGATAGGGGGCGAGCAACGCCGTGGCGGCTGGGCTGAGGCGCCCATTGGCCTGCTTCTGGAAACCGCCAGCACCGAACAGCAGGTAGTTGAGCGCAACCAGCGCCAGTGAAGCCGCCGGCCAGAACAGCCACAGCCAGGCACCGCCCAGCTTGACGGCCAGCACGGCGCATAGCGTTGCGCCAAGCCCGTAGCGCAGTGCCAGGCGCCAACGGCGCGGATCGCTGGCCAGGCGTATCTGCTTCAGCGGCGTATTGCCCTGCAGC
>QFQM01000097.1 GCA_003243255.1 Flavobacterium psychrophilum
AATAGTCTGTTGACGGTAGCTTATATCCGTTAAGCGTTCCGTCCCATCCTTTGCTGTCGGCTCCAAAACCGGTAATGAGCCTACCATAGCGGTCATAGATATATACCAGCATATCCGGCTCGAGTATTGACATGTAGATTTTCCAGTATTCATTGATGCCATCACCATTAGGCGTAAAGAATTTTGGATAAGTTAATATATATGCATCGAATGTATCCTCTCCACAATCAAATTCATCTTTAACATAAACGGTATATTGTCCAGGAGGAAGATTATTGAATGTGGGCGAATTCTGAAAATGGATGTTATCTATCGAATACAGGTAACTACCTGGTGTAGGAGTGGGTTCCATGACTACTGTGAGTACATTATCCTGATCGGTCCAGTCTTTTATGGTTACTGTATTTATAACAGGAATTGGGGATTTTACCACCTGTACCGTTTTTGATCCCTCACAACCAATATCATCTTTTACGGTTACGGTATAATTACCTTCTTCGCTCACAGTAATACTGTTTGGCCCTATTATGTTTACCGTTCCCTGATCATTGCTCCATTCGTAATAATCATATCCGCTGTCTGCTATTATAACAACGTCTTCACCATCACAACCTCCCCATTTTTCTTTCATGGTAAGCACTGGCATTGGGTTTACGGTAAGTTTAAACCACGTTACAGCTGCACAATCAAAGCTTAGATCATGTGTTGCCCTCGCATAAATTGTAGCGGTTGACGTATTTACATTCGTAACATCCGGTATAGGGTTACTGCCTTGTTCGGCATCGCTTTGGGATGTATGGTAAGTAATCGTAACATCATTAGGGTCCTGTACATCAAGTATTAAGGGAGTATATGATGAGATATTGAAAGTTTCTTTATTATCTCCGTCAAGATCACATAATGACATACCATCGAGTTGGGATGGATGAGGAACATACACCAAAGGCGGGATGTCGGCAATATTGAAGGTAAGCGGCTGTGTATGATTACATGGGTCGCTTACTTCGATAGTATAAATACCGGAACTTAACCCTGAAAAAATGTTATTTGTACCATTATCCACAAGATATGGGTTGCCATCATGCGCGACAATCTTATATGTCAAAGGAGGAACACCTACTGCATTTATCATAACATCTCCCGAATTACCGGTACAGCTCAGGCTCACAGCGCCATCTATAAACAAATCGCTGAAGTATTCAAATTCATAAAGTGTAGATGTGCAGAATTTTGTTCTTTCACTTTTTCCGCCATCACCAAAACTGGTAAATTGTTTAATAACCCTATATTTTCCGCTTGGGTAAATTAAATTGTAATTGGTAGCGTTATTGGTAAGTTTTAGGGCATTGCTGTCGATTACGGCAACACCCGGTGATGGATATCCGATTACTTCGGTTCCTTCGTCATAATCAAGTCCGAGAGGATTGGGGTTTCGCCATTTTCCTGATGTCTCATCCAGTTTTTGCAGATAAAAACCGACAAAGGCTGTTCCTGTACTCTGGTGATTTATAAAAATGTCAAACGAGCCGCAATGGGGTGTGAGGACGTAATCCTCAACCGTGATCTTGTATTCGGGGACGACTGCATAATTAAAAGTCATCTCCACATCATCATCACAATCATTATAGGCCCTGAATTTATATTGTCCCGGTGGCAGGTGATCCATATATAATCCACCGGTAGGGTTTACATGTTGTGTTACTTCATAGGGAAGGGGGTGTATTGCGCTAAATGCTGCCGGTGCAGATGTTATTTCGATATATACATAATCTGCTCCGGTTAGTGATACAGTTCCGTATCCAACTTCGCAGTCAGGGCGCGAAAGATATGATGTTACATCTCCTTTATAAGGCAGTATCTTAAACAAAGCCGGAGGGTATTCATTTCCGCAAGTATCTTTCAGTACAATATAATATTCTCCTTCAGGAAGGTTTCCTACAATTACCCTGTCTCTTGTTGTGGATTGATTTTGAATGTGTTGGGATACGTCTACGCTGTAAGTTGGTGAAAATTCCGGAGGTCCTGCGGTAATAATAGCTTCTTCCATTGGCAGTCCGGGGATAAAAGCCTCAACACTTCCGCCTGCTATACAGGTAGAAGGGTAAACAAGTACGGTAGGTTCTATTTCAGGGATTTCGATAGTAACCGTTGATGTAATCGCATCCGGAGTCCTGTTGCAGGTATCGACGATTTTAACGATATAATCACCTACCGGTAGTGGGTTGTCTTCGTCTCCAAATTGTATAGGTATATCGTCCAATGTATAAGGCCCGGGATATTTATCGTTAAAATCAGCAGGGTTAAAGCCCGGTGGCGGGTTTATGAACTCGAGTGTAAATGGGCCATAAAATTTTTCAAACCTATATTTTATGTTTTTTTGTAAGCAGGCAATTTCCATCATTTCGCCTCCGCCTCTAAGCAAGGCATCGATAGGAAATTCGTCTGAGGATATTATAGTTCCGCAGGTGTCAGTAAACTGTATGTTATAATGACAAGGTTCATTATAATGATAATCAATAATTACGGATGCTTCGGCAGATTGCGGTTCTCCTGAGGGGATCGTTACATTGTATACATTGACAGAGCCATCAAAATGGGTTACAGTAAATACAGCCTGGAAAGGATAGGTTAATAGTACTTCATTTGTGCTGATCAGGTCATTTTTAATAGTTAGCTTATCACATGCCGGTAATTCGATATCAGGGAACTGAGCCGATGTGATAGCATAATCAGGGATTTCCTCAAAAAGAGTGAGGGAGTGAGGTATGCCTACGCCACAACCGTTTGTAACCACAACTGAATATACTACGTTTTGTGTAAGCCCTGTAAATGTAGGAGATGCCTGCGGACCAATATGAGTACCGTTTGCTCCGTTTAGTTCATAGCTGATAGCTGCACCCGTTAGCACATTAACAAATATTTCACCGTCATTACCACATAGTATGCCTTTTCCTTCCAGAGTAAATGTAAGTGGGGCAGTGTTATCTATAATAGTGACCTGAACCGGTGGAGCTGAAGGCAATATTTCTGTTTGTGGAGTCCCGGTATATTGGTGTCCCTCAACCACAAATACGCCATCCTGTTGTCCGCCTAAGTTTGTTGCTGAACTGTTATGTACTAAAACCGGTGTTGAAGTGCCTGTTGGCCCGAGGTAATATACTATGTATATCACAGTTGCACCCGGTTGGGTATTTTGTGCTGAAAAGGCAATAGAACCATTTCCGTTGCAGGTTTCATCTGACGGAACGGCTGTTACAGTAAAATCCTGTGCTGAAAGCGAAAAGGCCGAGAGCAGGAATAAGAGTAACAGAGCGTATTTCTTTTTGTCGAAATACACCATATTTATGAGGCGTCTATGTAAGTTTAAGTTCATGGTAAAATTAAGTTCAATTAACTTAATTTCAAGTTTTTTCCGTTGCCTAAGGTAGAAAAAAAATGTTAACTATAAAAACTATGTTAATTTATTTGCGTCTGAATATTATTATTTCTCTAATTTTTAGTGTTTAAAGGGTAGTTTGAGCTAAAAAGAATTTACTTCCTTAAAAACGTGATTGTTATGCTTGTTTATATAGAAAAATGTTGTACCTTTGCGCACCTTTTGGCAGATGAGGTTTCCTTGAGGTATTTAAACAATTTTATGTAAAACGCTTCTGCTGTTTTACGCTGCATAAGAAACCCGTAAAGCACAGGATACAAATTTTTTAATCAGCATGTCTGAACAAACTAAAACAAAAGAGGAATTTCTACAGGAGTTTAACTGGCACAACTTTGAAGAAGGTATTGATGCAGTAGACGAAAAAAACCTTAGGGAATTTGAATCATTAGTTGAAAAAACTTTCATTTCAACTGATAGCGATGAAGTAGTAGAAGGTACTGTAGTTAGAATTACTGACCGTGACGCTATCGTAGACATCAACGCAAAATCGGAAGGTGTAATTTCTCTTAATGAGTTCCGTTACAACCCGAACCTAAAAGTAGGTGATAAAGTTGAGGTTCTTATCGATGTTCGTGAGGATAAATCAGGGCAACTTGTATTATCTCACAAAAAAGCACGTACAATCAAAGCTTGGGATAGAGTTATCAATGCTAACGAAACAGGTGAAATCGTTAATGGTTTTGTTAAATGCAGAACTAAAGGTGGTATGATCGTTGACGTTTTCGGTATTGAGGCATTCCTTCCAGGTTCACAGATAGACGTAAAACCAATCAGGGATTACGATCAGTATGTAAACAAAACTATGGAATTTAAAGTTGTTAAAATCAACCACGAATTCAAAAACGTAGTAGTATCTCACAAAGCGCTTATCGAGGCTGATATCGAGGTACAGAAAAAAGAAATCATCGGACAACTTGAAAAAGGACAGGTTCTTGAAGGTGTTGTTAAAAACATCACATCTTACGGTGTATTCATCGACCTTGGAGGTGTTGACGGTCTTATCCACATCACTGACCTTTCTTGGAGCCGTATCAACCACCCAAGTGAAGTTCTTGAGCTTGATCAGAAACTTAACGTGGTTATCCTTGATTTCGATGATGAGAAAACAAGAATCCAGCTTGGTCTTAAACAACTTCACGCTCACCCATGGGATGCGCTTGACGCAAACCTTGCAGTAGGTGACAAAGTTAAAGGTAAAGTAGTAGTTATCGCTGACTACGGTGCATTTATCGAAGTTGCTGAAGGTGTTGAAGGACTTATCCACGTTTCTGAAATGTCTTGGTCTACGCACCTAAGATCTGCTCAGGATTTCGTTAAAGTTGGTGATGAGGTAGAAGCTGTTATCCTTACTCTTGACAGAGAAGACCGTAAAATGTCTCTGGGTATCAAGCAACTTACTCAGGATCCATGGACTGATATCACTACTAAATACCCTGTAGGTTCTAAACACACAGGTATCGTTAGAAACTTTACAAACTTTGGTATATTCGTAGAACTTGAAGAAGGTATCGATGGACTAATCTACATCTCTGACCTTTCTTGGACTAAGAAAATCAAACACCCAAGTGAGTTTGTAAACGTAGGTGATAAACTTGATGTTGTTGTACTTGAGCTAGACGTTGAAGGACGTAAACTATCTCTAGGCCACAAACAAACTCAGGCTAACCCATGGGATAAATATGAAGATTCTTTCGCTGTAGGTACTGTACACACAGGTGAGATCTCTGAAATCGTTGACAAAGGTGCTACTGTAGAGTTCGGTGACGATATCGTTGCTTTCATCCCTACACGTCACCTTGAGAAAGAAGATGGCAAAAAACTTAAAAAAGGTGAGTCAGCTGAATTCAAAGTGATCGAGTTCAACAAAGAATTCAAAAGGGTTGTAGCTTCTCACACTGCTACTTTCCGTGATGAGGAAGAGAAAAACGTAAGAACTGCTCAGGAGTCTAACACTGCTGCGTCTTCTTCAAACGTTGAGAAAACCACTCTTGGTGATATCGACGCTCTTGCTGAACTAAAAGAAAGAATGGAAAAAGGAGAAAACAAATAATCTTTATCCTCTTTAAATATTGAAGCCCCTGCCATTGGCAGGGGCTTTTTTTATACGTTTTATTTTTGTGTTACTATTTTTCTTACTTTTATATTTATCTAATCTACTAATTATGAAAAGAATAATCGCAATACTGCTGCTTAGCGGAATTTTTTATACAGGAATGTCCTGCTCTGTACAGGATGAAGCTTTCGATACTGAAGCCAATGCCAAAAGCATAAGCCAGGAAGGGGAGGAAATTTTTAAGGATAAAGGAGAATTCAGTAAAGGCTTTGCAGAAGGTCTGGCTGAAGGCTTAAAAGATATAAAGATAGATTTTGTAACGCTTTTTAAGTATAATAATGAGAGCGAGCTGAAATCGGAGTCCGAGAGGATATTTAAATTTGCCCTTAATGATATGCCATACGAAATGAATCTTTTCAATAGAAATGCAACTTATATGCTGCTTACTGTTGATGTTACTAATGGTAAAGGGGAGGTAAAAGGAATGAGCTTTTTAAACGAGCGTAAAGATGTGGTTCTGTCGCAATTGATTCCAAATGCTGAAAGAGGTTACGATACCGTACAGAACGTTCCTTTTGAGTCACAAAACACAGCAGGTTATACCCTTGTAAAAGACGGGGTAGATTCTGGTGATGCTATGATATTGTCAGAGTATCTTTTAAGTATGGCTAAGGCCGGCAAAACAGGCTCGTTTATGATGATAAGCAGTGCAGATAAGGCATCGCTTTATCTTAAATCATAATCAAAAATAAACGCTATGAAATCACTATTATTAATAGCCTTTTTTGTTTTAGGCTCAGTTGCCCAGGCACAGACCTATGCTCCTTATACCGGTAATAAAGCGAATGAAACAAAAGTTTCTAAGCCGTTGAAAAATAAAGCTGAAACCGCTACGCCTGAATTAGCTGAAAAAAATCAGAATGAGAAATCTAAAAAGCCTACAGGCGATTTTCAGGACCTGATGAATAAGGCTGTAGAAAAGCTGAATCAGAGAGATTATCGTAAAGCAGAGAGCTTTTATACCCAGGCGCTGGATGTAAGTACCGAACAAACCGCCTGGAGGGCTTTATTGTCTCGAGCTACTTTATACGGTATGATGAACGATGATGAAAAAGCTGTTGCCGATCTTACAGCGGCGATTGAAAGCGGCAACACTCCCGAAAAGCAACTGGCAATGATTTACATGCAAAGAGCAAGGATAGAGGCCAATAACAAGAATCTAGATCTTGCCTGTGCTGATGTTGCAAAAGCTAAAGAACTGGGATTACCTGATGCACTGACTCAGGGGGTTGCATGCAAATAATGATTTACTATTTAATTGAGATAGTAAAAGAAGGCCCTCTGAACAATAAGAGGGCTTTTTTGTGGTTTTAGTTTTATAGATGTTTATTTTTATTTTTACAGACATCAATCAATTGAATAAAATACTGCCATGAGACTACTTCTGATATTTACCGGACTTCTGCTGTGCATGACCATGCAGGGACAAACCTATGCGCCTTATAGCGTCGGTAAATCAAAAACTACCAAAACTGTTGTTTCGAAACCTGATTCAACCGCGAATAAAGACACCAAACCGGTAGTTGTGGAAAAAGCTCCTGAAAAAAAGAATGCACAACCTAAAACCGCTGTTTCAAAACCTGATGCAACTAAGACTGAGAGCAGTAAGCTGGTAGTTGCTGAAAAGACACCCGAAAAAGAAAATGCAAAGCCAAAAGAAAGTTCTCGGGATTTTATGACTATGGCTATTGAACAGCTCCATCAAAAAAACTATCAAAAGGCAATTGATTTTTATACTCTGGCATTGGAGGTAAGTACCCCGGAATATGCCCATATTGTTTTGAAATCCAGAGCCATATTATATGCTATAATGAAGGAAGATGAAAAAGCTGTTGCCGATCTTACCTCTGCTATCCAATATAAAGGTACTCCCGAAACGCAGTTGGCAATCCTTTATGTTATGAGGGCAAAAATGTATGCTAATAATAAAAATATGGATCTTGCCTGTAAAGATGTTACTAAAGCTAAATCACTTGGAGCGTTACAGGAACAAATAAGGGATATAGATTGTAAATAATGCGTTAAACATAAATAAAGCCCTCCAATGGAGGGCTTTATTTTTATTGTATTCTAAAGTATCTATTTTCCTTTTTCTACGGCTTTGCTTACATCTTTAAGATGCCCGTCATTCAGCTGATAGTTTAAGCCTGCATTGAACGAATTGTATACAATGTCTCCTGTCTTTGCGTTGACAACCTGTATAAGTTTCCAGGCGTTAACCCTTGTAAACCTCAGGTAATATATATCTTCTTTGTTCATTATCTTTTTGCTCAGCTCATCATTATCAATATACTCATATTTGTACTTGTATTTGCTCATCAGTTCCGTTTTGTCTTCCTCGTCTTTTGTTGAGGCATCCATCAGATATGGATTGTAGTTGATGGTTGTATATGACGGCATGTAAAGCGTTACTTTCTGAAGCTTCGTGATCTCAGGCTTTACATAATCTTTCTGCATATCATATTCTTTTCCTTCGGTAAGTATGTTGCTTGCTTCCTGAAAAAAATTACGAAGGAATCCCGGCTTGTAAGTATAGAATACGTCATCATTATAAATTGTATTTGCACTTAGCCCTCCTGTAATGGCTTTTCCTAAAAACTTATTTTCCGGGAATAACATTATTCGAAGGATAGGGTTTTGATTTTTTGAAAAAATGTTGGTTTTTCGGTCTGATTTACCCCTAAGCTTAGCAATCTCTTTCTTTTTGGCTTCTACATTATAAGTTACAAAATCTAAATAGCAGTACAGGTATTTACCTCCTTTATCGGTTGTCATTTTCTCTACCTCAATAAAAACAAATGAGTGTTTGCCATCAAGATAGTCTGTCATTTTAAACTGATCATAAGCTACAACTTTATATGGAGTTACGGTCCAGGTATCCTCAAGCATTTCTTCATATTCTTCGGGTGCATACAGGTCAGACAGGATAAAAACCGTTTCAGTGCCTTTGAATTCCTGAAGCGTACTTTTTTTGAACTTGCTCTGGATCTGGCTTTGCATGCTTAGTCCGTAACAAAGAGTAAATAATAGTAGTGTAATTTTTTTCATAAGGTTTAGGATTGTTAAGGTTTTGGTTACTAATATAGTAAAATAAACCAAATGTTAAAATTTAGTGAAATATTTAAAATATTAAAACCGCAGCTAAGTTTATGGCGTATCTGTCTTTATAAATCTTAAACAAATAACAATCATGAAAATTTCAAAAATCCTGACTGCGGCTATCGTTTTACTTTTAAGTGTAGGGCCAATGACCGCTCAGACTAAAATGGTGGGGGGAGCTGCCATGTATCCTAACAAAAATATTATAGAGAATGCGATGAACTCAAAAGACCATACTACCCTTGTAGCAGCTGTTAAGGCAGCCGGTCTAGTAGAGACATTAGAAGGTAAAGGGCCGTTTACAGTATTTGCCCCAACGAATGCTGCTTTTGACAAACTGCCTAAAGGCACTGTTGAAACCCTACTTAAACCGGAAAATAAAAAGATGCTTCAGGGAGTGCTTACTTACCATGTGGTATCAGGTAAATGGAGTGCTGCCGATGTGATGTCGGCCATAAAAAAAGGTAAAGGAACTGCAGAGGTAACTACAGTACAGGGCGGTAAGCTTTGGTTTATGATGGATGGTAAAGACGTTTGGATCAAGGATGAGAAAGGCGGCAAAGCGAAAGTCACTATTGCTGATGTAAACCAGTCAAACGGGGTGATACATGTTATCGATACTGTACTGATGCACAAATAAGAAATTAAGTTAGTGTGGATATGAAAATCCCCGGTGTAGTAACATCGGGGATTTTTTTATTTTCTGCGCTCAATATTAAGCCTGCTGCAAATATTATTTGGAGTTGTTTGAGTTAGTGTTCTTATAATATTATAGGGCTTTATAGTCTGATCATTATATTTAGAACTATAATCCTTGTCACTATTAAGATAAATTACAGTACGTGAATCTATTTTTTCAATTTCAGAAAGATGCTTTACAAAATCTGAGAAAATTATTTCGCCCTGAAGCTGAGTAGTACCTCTTGGTAATTTGATAAAATAGTAATAGGTATGGTATATATTTATTTCTTTTGAAAGACACCATTTTGCTTTGTCCGGTATAGCTGTGTTTGATTCTATACCTTCATATAAAGTAATAAATACCTGTGCTACTCCATGTTTTGAATAGTCTATACTGCTATATGTAATAGAGTCTGAACCGGATATGAAATTCTCTGATTTTAATGTCTGAGAAAAACTGATGCCGTTTACTAATAGCAATAGAATTAAAATGTATTTTTTCATTTGATAGCTGGTTTACTGTCTAAATATATAAACTTAATTGCAAATAAAAAGCCACCCCGGGGTGGCTTAATCTGATTAGATTCTTCACTTCATTTCATTACGTTCAGAATGACAACACAAAACTCTGAACCCAAAACTCGAAAACTAATTATGTATCCTTATCTCAAACAACTTGTCCCAGTTCTTACCGGTTACAAAGAATGTTTTGGTTTTAGGGTTGTAAGCGATACCGTTAAGCACATCTACATCTACGTGTTTAGTGATTTTAGATTTCAGTGCAGAAAGGTCTAAAACAGCCTCTACAGCACCGGTTTTAGGGTCGATAACGGCGATGGCATCTTTCTGGTAAATGTTACCATAAATCTTACCGTCTACCCATTCTAGTTCGTTAACATCTTTAATTTTTGTTCCCTTAGTATATACGTTAAGATAGTCTACCTCTTTAAAAGTTTCCGGATCAAGGATGTATATCTTTTCAGAGCCGTCAGTCATGTAAAGGTTCTTGCCGTCATTGGTAAGTCCCCAGCCTTCCGTTTCTTTAAAGTAAGGCACTGTTTTGATCTTTTCAAGGTTGTCAGCGTTGTACACATAACCTTCATTACGCTTGTACGTAAGCTGATAGATTTTATTATTCAGTACTGTTGCGCCTTCGCCAAAGTTAGCCATGTCAAGCTGTGTCTTTTTGTAAACCTCTCCGGTTTTGTAGTTTACTTTACGGATGTCTGATACCGCTCTTTTTCCTGATGGACCAGAGCCGCTTCCTGTGCTCTCAATAAGGGTGTCGCGGTAAAACTCAAGCCCCTGTGTATAGGCCGTCATATCGTGAGGGTAGGTATTTACGATATCATATTTAAGCAGTTTGTAGTCGATACCGCTCACCAGTTCTACACGGTTAGTTGTTTCGGCAGTATCACCGCCATAATAAACAAGAGCCTTGATGTTAAGGTAACCCAGTTTTTGTCCGTTAAGGGCAAAATCAAATTTTTTGTTGGCAGCAGAAGTACCCACTTTTTTGTCGTTGATAAAATAGACAACCGAGTCAATAGCCTCTTCTTTTGCATTGGTTACCTGCAATGGAAGGGTCTCCTGAGGCTGGTATTGCTGCTTTAAATTAGCAGTATCTATAGCAAATGAGTCGTTATTTTCGTCTTTTGGACCTCCACATGATAAAATTGTTGAGCCAAGGAAGGACAGGACAAGCGCCCCCAATAAAATGAATACGAATATGTTACGTTTTTTCATGGTTAAAAGAATAATAAAGCCAATATACAATTGTATTTTATATCTCGCAATTGCCTTGCGAAAATACAAAAAGATTGTATATTTGCAGCGGCAAGTCCTACACGACCAGCTCCTGTTGACTCCTCCAGGGTGGGAACACAGCAAAGGTAAATGGTTGTAGCGGTGCGATGTAGGTCGCTTGCCATTTTTTTTCTTATTTTGTCGTCTCCTTCGGGAGATTTTTTTGTTTTTAGGGGATACTCACTGAAATATAAAAGAGTTGATGTATTGAATAGCCGAGTGAAGCTAAGGTCTTAAACTCCGTGGCGTTAAGAAAATTATGAATGAGACGTTAAGAAGCATCCGCTGTTTGAGCCGAAGGCGAGTTCGGATGGTTTAGTCGAATGACATAATTTTTAGCCTAAGGAGTTCAGCCTTGTCCCGATAGCTATCGGGATTGTTTCTTTTGTTTCAAGACAAAAGAAAAATTACAGCCACTGATTAGCAATCATCCAGCTTTTAAGATTTTCCATCCATTTTTCGGTAGTGGTGGGGTTGTTCATGCCATAACCGTGTCCGCCAAGCGGGTAAATATGCATTTCACCATAGATCTTATTCTTAAGCAATGCCTGGTAATATACTATGCTGTTCTCTACAGGCACAGCACCATCATCAGCCGAATGGATTAGAAAAGCTTTTGGCGTATCTGGAGTAACCAATAGCTCGTTGGAGTATTGGGATATCAGCCCGACAGATACATTTTTACCGATGAGGTTTTCACGGCTGCCCATATGTGTCAGTTTATCATTAAAGCTGATTACAGGATAGATCAGTATCGAGAAATCAGGCCTGAATGAGGTGTGTTTTGGGTTGTCTATAACTTCTCTTTTATATTGTGTAGATGCCGTTGCAGCCAGGTGTCCGCCGGCAGAGAAGCCCATCACGCCAATTTTTGAAGGGTCAACATTCCATTTAGCAGCGTTTTCACGTACCAACTGAAAAGCACGCTGTACATCCTGTAACGGACCGATGGCTTTATCCTGCATGATATCATCACCGGGCAAGCGGTATTTCAGTACGAAAGCGGTAATACCCATTTCGTTAAAGGCTTTGGCTACATCAGAGCCTTCATGGCCAACAGCCAGTACGCCATAACCACCACCCGGACAAATAATGACCGCACTCTTTTGTGCCGATTGTTTCTTTGGTTTATAAACCGTCAGGGTAGGAGTAGTAACGTTACTGATGCAATAAAACCCATCGTTAGTGATTTTTTCTTTTTTGTCTGATGGTTTGCTGTTGGGTATTGCTCCGTTGTATAAAGGGAGAACTTCCTGTGCTGAAAGGTTCATCATAGCAAACAGGATAAGGAGTATATATGTTTTTTTCATTATCTGGTTTATTAATTTTTAACCACAAGGGGCACAAACCCATAGCTATTTTTAACACGAAGTTCACTAAGCTTTGTGTTCATAGTGAATTTCTTGGTGGCCTTTGTGGTTAAAATTATTTAAATTAATCTATTTTTTTAATATCTGTCCCTTTGGTAATACCATTCTCATTGAATGAATCCACGACAAAATAGTAATCCCATTGGTTGGAAAGCGAATTGATTTCCAGGCTGTCTGTTCCATATACCTGATAGTTCTGGAACAGTTCTTCCGGAGTCCTTCCAAAACGGATATTGTAACCGGTAGCTTTTGCATCGCCTTTCCATTGTAGCTGTACCGAACAACGATCAGCAGCATTTCGGTTAATGGTAAGTCCGGTAGCTTTTGCCGGTTTCTTTCCGGTGCCTTTACCAAATACCCTGAAATCTGAAATAGCAAACGTGCCCGATGGCGTACGTAGGTTAGTCACTTTAAGATAACGGGCTTTTACGGGTTTATCCAATACAATAAAATCATGTGGCGCGTCGGTTGTATTGGTTGATTTATCAGCAAGCATCTTCCATTTTTTGCCATCTTCAGAGTATTCAACAGTATATTGATAATAAATACCTTCCTGTCTTCCCTGTAGGGTTGTTTTATTTTCGGCAAAGTTCAGTTGCAGCGCATTGATAGTGCTTTTTTCTTTCAGATCAACTGACAGCCATTCGCCTTTGTTTCCTGTTTCAGCACTCCAGTATGTCCTGATGTTTTCGTCGCTAGCTAAGTCCGCTTCATAGCCTGTAGATGTTGAGGAAACGGTTACAGGTTTTTTATAGGACAGCAGCATCCATTGTGGCATAAAGTCGGCTTCACTGTTTATTTTTTTCTGAGGAATTACCATTGGATAATCGCCATAACCGGTATAGGTATATATCTGTTCATTATCATTAAAGAAGGCAGGGAAGAGGCTCAATCTGCGTTCAAAATTGTGCTTTACTGATATGGTAGTTGTAGTTACATGCCAGTAATTGCCATACTTGTCCTGAAAAGTAGCACTGTGCCCTGTACCTGTTGCAAACCCTCCGGGGCGGTAAGAAAACGGATTGTTCTTCATCAGCCTGAAAGGGCCAAGCGGATTATCAGCTACATACATACCATCGGCATAACTTCTATATTCAGTACCGGGAGTCGCATATTGCAGGTAGTATTTCCCTTTGAATTTGGTCATCCAGGCACCTTCCGTCCATGGCTTGTCTTTACTCTTATTGGTATCTCCCGGACGCTCCCAGCCATTGTGCGCTGTATTTTCGTTCATACAGGCTACAGGCTGGCCAATAGGGTTGAGGGTTTTACGGTCTAGCTCCACTACATAAATAGGGTTTACGTTAGAACAGCCATAGTACATGTATAGTTTGCCGTTATCATCAAGAAACAGATCGGGATCAGTAAGCGGAATGGGAAAGCCATTATTAACGACCTGCCATTTACCTGATTTAGGATTTTCCGATTTAAATATCTTGCTGCTTGATTCATTTTGGGTCGAAGCAACAAAATAAATGGCATCATCCATTACAACCGCTGCAGGGGCGTAATCTTCAAAAGGCAGATTGTGAGAAGTGATGAAATTCCAGTCCGCCAAATTTGTAGAATGCCAATAGCCACCCGATTTGGAAGCAAAAAGATAGTATTCATCCTTAAAAGTCACGATTGCCGGATCGGCTGCTTCACGACGTGAAGGTGCATCAAGGCAAAAGCGATAGTTGAGGTTCAGTGGATTGCAGATTACAGGCGCTGACTGCTGCGCAAAGCCTGTTGCCCCGGCCAGCAATATCGCTGCAAGGTATAATTTATGGATCATTGTTTTTGTTTGTTGTTGGTGCTAATATAGTCATTTTGACAATAAGTTGATTTTTTAAGAATTTATCATTGTCTTTTGAGTGGAGTTAAGAAGCATCCGCTGTTTGAGGCGAAGCCGAGTTCGGATGGTTTAGCTGAATGAAATAATTTTTAGCCTAAGGAGTTCAGCCTTGAATTTTTGTTTCTTTTGTTTCAAGACAAAAGAAAATAAACCATCCAGTTCGCCTTAGTTCCCCTGTCTATTGGAGGTGAGGATTAAAGCTCCAAACTTGTTTATCTCTCCTTTAAACCTTATTTTCGCAATCCAAACATTTTCAAGATGAGCAAAGTTATCTTTATTACCGGCGGATCGTCGGGCATAGGCAAAGCAATAGGCGAATTCCTCCATGCAAAGGGTTATACTGTATATGGAACCAGCCGTAACCCCGAGCGTGTTACAGGTTCGGTATTTCCACTGGTAGCGCTTGATGTGCGTAATGCACAAAGTATCAGTGAGGCGGTTGCAGAGGTTATTGCCAAAGCCGGAACGATTGACGTACTGGTAAACAATGCGGGAGTAGGTATCACCGGCCCGCTTGAAGAGATCCCTGCCGATGAGATACGCAATAACTTTGAAACCAATCTGTTCGGCCCTGTAGAAGTAATGAAGGCAGTGCTTCCGCAGATGCGTGCCCAAAAGAGCGGGCTTATCATTAATGTGACTTCAATAGCAGGTTATATGGGGCTTCCGTACCGTAGCGTGTATTCTGCGAGCAAAGGGGCACTGGAACTTATCAGTGAGGCTTTGCGTATGGAAGTGAAGCAGTTTGGTGTTAACATTACCACGGTTGCCCCGGGTGATTTTGCAACCAACATCGCAGCAGGGCGTTATCATGCTCCTGTGGTAAAGGGTTCGGCTTACGAAAAAGTATACGGCGGTATTCTGGCAACCATGAATGATCATGTGGATGCGGGTAGCGATCCCGTACAGATGGCAGAAGCGGTTTATGCGATAATGAAAACACCTAATCCTGAAGTGCATTACAAGGTTGGGGCTTTTATGCAGAAATTCTCTATAGTGCTTAAGCGCATCCTTCCCGGAAAGACCTACGAAAAGATGCTGATGAACCACTACAAGCTTTAAAATACAGACATATCATAACAAACAGCATAGCCGATGGTTATGCTGTTTTTTTATTTTTTAAAATTTACGAAAACCGTTGCGTAGTATGCTTTAAATTGTAGATTTGCATAACAATTATACACAGCTAATCTAACAAACTTTTACAATGAAATTTTTTATTGACACTGCAAACCTTGCACAGATTAAAGAAGCTCAGGAACTTGGCGTTCTTGATGGCGTAACGACTAATCCTTCGCTTATGGCTAAGGAAGGTATTACAGGTAAAGACAACATCCTTAAGCACTATGTTGATATCTGCAACATCGTTGACGGTGATGTGAGCGCTGAGGTAAATGCCCTTGATTTTGAAGGTATGGTAAAAGAAGGTGAGGAGCTTGCTGATCTTCATGAGCAGATCGTTGTAAAACTGCCTATGACAAAAGACGGTGTTAAGGCTGCTAAATATTTCACAGACAGAGGTATAAAAACCAATGTAACCCTTGTGTTCTCTGCAGGACAGGCTATACTTGCTGCTAAAGCAGGTGCTACATATGTGTCACCATTCGTTGGCCGTCTTGATGATGTTTCTACAGATGGTCTTGGTCTTATCGAAGAAATCCGTATGATCTATGATAACTACGGATATGAAACACAGATACTTGCAGCTTCTGTACGCCACACTATGCACATTGTAAACTGTGCTAAGATTGGTGCTGATGTTATGACAGGTCCATTATCTGCAATTACAGGTCTTTTGAAACACCCACTTACTGATATTGGGTTGGCTCAATTTGTTGCCGATTTCGAAAAAGGAAATAAATAATATACCGATCGGTATATTTTTTGGACGATATTTTGCAAAAACGGACGATCATTTCTGATCGTCCGTTTTTTTATGTTTTTATAGTTTTCTAAGTGTTGTTTTTTGGCAATTTTTTGAAAAACGTAAAGCGTAATATTAATTTTTAACTTTATGGTGTTCAGTGTTTTGACTAGGTCTAATTTTACGCAGCAAAATGGCGTTTTGAA
>QFQM01000509.1 GCA_003243255.1 Flavobacterium psychrophilum
TGATGGCCTGGAAGCCTACGGTTATCGATGCAATCAGGAGAGCAGCGGTACCGGCTATAATAAAAATCCACCAACTAATATTGATTCTAAAGGCGAACCCCTGCAGCCATTCACTCATCGTCCACCATGCTATCGGTGACGCGATACAGATTGATATTATAATCAGCTTTACGAAATCGCGGGATAACAAACTTATAATATCCGGCACGGACGCGCCCAAAACTTTCCTGATACCGATTTCTTTGAAGCGTTGTTCCGCCGCATAAGTAACCAGTCCAAATAGTCCAAGACAAGCTATGCAAATCGCCAACGCCGAAAAGACCAGGGAAATAGCGCCAGTACGTTGTTCTGCATTATACTGCCTGTTGAACTGTTCGTCCAGAAAGGAATAGCTGAAAGGCTCCGCCGGAGCCAGCCCCTTCCATATCGAATTTATCTGCACTAACAAATCCCGGATATTTCCTGTTTTGATCCTCACAGCAATGCTTCCCTTGTCTGGTTCCAGCTTCAATACGAGGGGAGTGATCTTTTCGTGCAAAGAATTAAAGTTAAAATCACTGATAACGCCGATGACGGTACTGGGGGCAACTTCCCGGGTCTGAAGGTTTTTAATGAGATACAGTTTCTTATTAACCGGGTTTCCCTTACCCAAAAAACTTGCAGCAGCCTCATTCAAAATAACCGCATTGGAGTCAGAAGGATATTGATAGGAAAAGTTTCTGCCGCTTTTCATGGATATCTGTAAGGTAGGTATATAGTTTTCGTCAACGGACCACTGCTGCATGATGGAAAAATTTTTACCGTCGAAAACAGGAGAGGCAACAAATCCCCTGTCGCTCCGGCTGCCCTTAATGGGTAAAAATCCCGTAACGGTTATATCTTCTATTCCCGGCATTTTCGACAATTCATTACAGAATGCTTTTGTATTTATTGAATAGGTGTTCTCAATTACCAATATCCGGTCCTTATTAAATCCAATATCTTTATTGCGCAGGTAATTAAGTTGGTTAAAAATGACTACAGTGCCTATCATCAGGACAATAGAAATGGAGAACTGAAAAACTACCAGAACATTTCTTATCAATGAGCCCCTGAATCCATTTGAAACATTTCCTTTTAAGACCTGTATGGGTTTAAATGCGGAAAGAAAAAAAGCCGGATAACTGCCTGAGATCAGCCCGATAAAAATTGCAAGCATAAAAATAGCAGACAGCATTCCAGGTTTCGTTAAAACCTCTGGACTGATATTTTTGCCGGCAAGCTGGTTAAAATAAGGCAAGGTCAATACAACGATAGTAACTGACACGACAATAGAAAAGAAGCTCATCAAAACAGACTCAGAAATAAACTGTGTTATGAGATTACCCCGCACACCGCCCAATACCTTCCGCATGCCGACTTCTTTTGCCCGGTTGGCCGACCGCGCAGTGGATAGATTCATGAAGTTTACACATGCTATCAACAAAATGAAAACAGCAATGGCTGAATAGATATATATGTATTGAATATTCCCGTTTGCTTCAAGCTCGTCGGCTATATTTGAATGAAGGTGAACGCCTGTAAGTGGCATTAAGTTAATATATATTGAATTGCCCGCCTTTTCAAATTCTTCCTTACTCATATTCAGCACATCCCGGAATTGCGGAGTTGTATTAACCAGCAGGGTTCTGTTCAATTGTTTTTCGAGATACTGTATATCCGTTTTCGGCTTCAAAAGCAGATACGTATGAAAATTGGTATTTAACCAGCTATCATCCCGGCTATTATCCAATTCCGATGCGGCAAAGAAGAAATCAAAATGAAAATGCGACTGTGTTGGTATATTCTTTATTACGCCGGTGACCGTATAATTATGATCATTATTTATCAGCAAAATTTTCCCTACAACATCGGTACTGTTGAAATATTTCCTGGCAGCAGTTTCTGTAAGCACAACAGAATGTGGTTCCTGCAGAGCGGTTTTTTTATTGCCCGAAATCATCGGGAGACTGAATACGTCAAACAACGAAGAATCGGCAAAAACGCCATAACCT
>QFQM01000510.1 GCA_003243255.1 Flavobacterium psychrophilum
CCAGCACCGATGAAAAGGTCAATATCGCCGTCCTGATCATAGTCGGCTGGCCTTACACAAGAAGCTTGAAGATGAACAGTAGGAATAGACTTTAGAGATCGCTTCAGGATTCCCTTTCCATTATTAAGATATAAGCGGGGCAACAAGGCATCGGATGATGTTACTTCTTCCTGGCCACCAGAAACTACAATCAAGTCATTATCTCCGTCTCCATCCGCATCAAAAAAAGAGGCACCTACATCCTCAGCTTCCCGATCTCTTTCAAAATCCGGAACAGAAAGCTGGCTAAATTTTCCATCCTTGATCTGAAGGAATAAGCTACCCGCTTGTCCTCTTGCCCCTCCAACAAAAATATCCTCCAACTGATCTCCATTAACATCCGCTTTGGTGATCGGTGGACCCTCGGTGGTCAGCATGTGAGGAATAAGACCTTCCCTATTAAATGCATTGAAGGCATCCTCCTGATGTTTGTAATTAATAACATTCGTAAACTCAAGCAGACGAGAGACACTGTCTGTTCGTTTGTAATCAGGAAGTGAAGCTGAGTACTTCAAAATTGCATCGGACCCCTTAACCTTCTCTTGTACCATTTTTCCATCTGGCCAGATAACTTGGACATCCACTGATCTGGCGTAATCAGGGATACCAAAGAGAATACTATAATCCGAAGAAGAGCACCAGCCTCTTGTTGGGAAGAGTTCCTGCATTTGAATCATCGAATCTTGCGTAATCGTGACTTTTGCTCCAATGGCAAACCGGTTTCCAGAGATAGAATCACCAACAAGCTTGATTTTTAAAAATCGATTAGCCTGTGAATTATTCTTATATACTAAAGGGAGTTCATTTATTCTATTTACAATTAAGTCCGGATCTCCATCATTATCAAGATCACCATATGCTGCGCCATTAGAAAAGCTAGGTAGAGAAAGCCCCCAATTGATTGTCTTGTCTTCAAAATTCAGATTGCCTTGATTTTTAAAAATGAAATTGCTCACTTTACCTTCGGGCATTTTCCCCAGCCAGGGTATAATCTCAAATTTATTCTGAATGGAATCGGAAGAAATAAAATTGATGTAGTCCAAATCGTTAGGACGTTTCACGATACCATTGCTTATGAAAATATCCTTCCACCCATCTCCGTCAAAATCAACCATTAAGGGTGACCAGCTCCAATCGGTAGCTTCTATCCCCGCTGCAGTAGCAACATCCGTAAATACAATACTCTTTCCTTCTAATAATGGACCTCGATTAATCTGTAACGTGTTTCGGGAAACCTGTTTACCATAGCCCAAGCTTAATTTATACTTATAAACCTCATACGAATCTTCACCGGCTGATGTCTTAATCACCGATTCACTTCGTGGCATCATATCAAGGGTAATTATGTCCGCCCATCCATCATTATTAATATCGGCAATATCGTTCCCCATACTAAATCGGCTCTGATGCGCAAAACTTTTAGATGATTCCTGTATGAAGGTCCCATTCTTTTGATTGATGTACAGATAGTCATTCTCATGAAAATCATTAGAGATATACATATCCGGGTATCCATCGCAGTTTATATCTGAGATTCCGATTCCTAAACCATAACCTATCTGACTGGAGTATATACCCGCTGTTGCCGTTACGTTTTTAAAGAAAGTCTTTCCTGTTTCCGAATATTGATTTTGATACAATCGATCTCCCGCTAAGGAATCGACCTGATCGCGTAAGCTTACTTTTCCATACGATCGTTGAGAGTGAACCGAGTGATTTAGAAGATACATATCCAAATCTCCATCCAGGTCATAATCTAAAAATGCCGATTGAGTAGAGAAACCCTGGAAATCCAGGCCCAGTTCTTTCGATTTTTCAGAAAATGTCAGGTCGCCATTGTTTATAAAAAGCTGATTGAGCCCAGTGAATTTTTTATAATTACCCACCCCACAAACATAGATGTCCAACAGCCCATCGGCATTTACATCAGCCATGGTAACTCCTGTTTTCCAATTTCCCTTTCCGGTTACACCCGCCTTTTCCGTAATAT
>QFQM01000098.1 GCA_003243255.1 Flavobacterium psychrophilum
AAAACGCCAAAACGGACAGGAACTGAAAGGGCATTTCTCAATGATACGATAGAGATTGATTCGTAGATTTTATTCGTTTATCAACAAATCTACGAGTAACCAAATCAACTTTTTTCCCTAAACATAAAAGGAAAAGTAATCGCTAACAGTAAAGCATATGCCCCAAAGGTAAACCAGATGCTTTGCCAGTCTTTTACACCATTTACGGTAAAATGATCAACTACCCACCCACTTGCAAGGCCACCGATAAATGCACCCACACCGTTGCACATGATCATAAAGAGTCCCTGCGCACTGGAACGTATAGAAGGCTCGGCTTCCTTTTCAACAAACAATGAGCCGGATATATTAAAGAAGTCAAAAGCCATTCCGTATACTACCATAGACAGCAATAAAAGCCAAAGCCTTTCGTCAGGATTACCCAAACCAAAAAGGCCGAAGCGCAATACCCAGGCAAGCATACTGAACAGCATAATTCTTTTGATTCCAAAACGGTTCAGGAAAAAAGGTATACTCAGAATAAAAAGGGTTTCGGATATCTGGGAAATCGATAAAAGCAAATTTGGATGCTGTACCGCAAAAGAATCGGGATGTGTAGTTTTAAAATCATCCAGAAAAGGACCTCCAAACGCATTGGTTATCTGAAGTGCTGCACCCAGCAACATCGCGAATATAAAAAACACAGCCATTTTCTTCCTGCGGAAAAGTACAAAAGCATCAAGCCCTAATGCCGAAGCAAAACTTTTTTTCTCAGGATTATGTGCCGGTACTACTGCCGGCATGGTAAAGGCATACAGCCCCAAAAATATGCCCGCTCCGGCACTGATGTACAACTGGTAAGGACTTTGTGTCCATCCGGCAAAATCAACAGCCCACATAGCCGCTACAAACCCTACGGTTCCCCACACCCTTATGGGTGGAAAATCTTTTACGATATTGCAGTTGTTTTTTTCCAATACAGCATACGATACAGCATTATTAAGCGCAATGGTGGGCATATAAAAAAACGAATGCAAAAGCATTGCTAAGTAAAATGAAGTAAAATCAGTTTGTGTAGATGCATAAAGCAAAAAAGACGCGGCAATGATATGGCATATACCTAAAACACGTTCCGCATTAAGCCATCTGTCGGCAATGATTCCCATTATTCCGGGCATAAACAACGAAGCAATACCCATAGTGGTATAAACGCTTCCTATTTGCAGTCCTGAAAAATCGAGAACTCCTCCCATGTAACTCCCGAGAGAAATTAGCCATGAACCCCAAACGAAGAATTCGAGAAAATTCATCGCGGTTAGCCTTACTTTTATTGCCATAGATTAACTTTTTGCATCAAAACCGCAAATCTATTAATTAATAACTGCTTTGATTATTAAGAAATAGTAAAGTTAATTATGTTTTAATATGAAGCAAGCCAATGAATTAAAATAGCATAAAGAAAAGAAGGGCTATAAAAAGTATAAGAAGCATACATCCCCGAACATAAGCAACGCCTTTAAAATGATTGTCGCCACCATTTGCACGGTCTTTGGCGCTTTTTAGAACAAAATAAACCAACTGCATAAGAACAACAGCTACAATCAGCAGCGCAACTTTATTCAGCATAGTTTAGCCGTCAATCAGCGCTTTAGCAAGTACCAAAACTTTATCAAGCTGTTCCTGTTTGGTAATATCAGAATTATCCATCTCAATAGCATCTTCTGCTTTCACAAGCGGAGAATCTTTACGGTGGGTATCAACATGATCACGCTCAACAACATTCTTATACACATCGTCATAAGTAACCACCTGCCCAAGACCTGTAAGTTCTTTAAAACGACGTTGTGCACGCACCTCTGGTGCAGAATTCATGAATATCTTAAGTTCTGCATCCGGGAATACAACCGTACCGATATCCCTGCCATCCATAACAACACCTTTATGGTCGCCCATATGTTTTTGCTGTTCTACCAGCTTAACACGCACTTCATGCACTTCAGCTACGTAACTTACCAGTTTAGACACTTCAAGAGTTCGAATCTCTTTTTCAACGTTCTCTCCATTCAGGAACATTTCCGCAAGTTCCAATTCAGGATTGTATACGAAACGAAGCGTAATAGAATCAAGGCTTTCTATTAATCCCTCCCTGTCAAAAGCACCTTCGGTAATAAAGCCATTACGCATAGCGAATAATGTTACTGCACGGTACATAGCACCTGTATCCACATATACATAACCTAATTGCCTGGCAAGCTGTTTTGCCAGTGTACTTTTTCCTGTTGAAGAAAATCCGTCGATTGCTATGGTAATTTTTTTATCCAAATCTTATTGTAAGTTTATCATTAGGCCAAAAAGGCTAGTATTGGCCGCAAGTGTGTATCGTGAGTAGGAATAATCAAAACGCAATTTACCAAATCTAATGCCCACTCCTGCCGAAATTCCGGAAAAACTTCGCCTGTCTTCCAGACGCAGCTCTTCTCCCCTCCTGAAGTTGTATCCTACACGAAGATTAAAACTCTTACCGGGAAGGAATTCGGCACCCACGATAACATGTCGCAATGCATTATTAAAGAAGGAAACTTTTTCTTCTGTACTTCCCCCGTCTATACCCTGTTCGGCACGGTTGGGGTTAGAAAAAGCAATATTCCATTGCTGAAGGTTCTCAAGTGTAATATGCCACCTAAGCGGAACGTTTTCCATCTCCTGAGAAATTCCCGCAATAATCTCTAAAGGCAGCTGCTCTCGGGTACCTGCATATGTAGACAATTGCATCCCTGCATTACGGATAACAAGGCCATAATTGATATCATTATCTTCATCGATGTATATCGCGCCAATATCTACAGCAGCACCAAATGAGTGATAACTTTCAAGCGTTGATGATATCAGCTTGGCATTAGCTCCAATGTAAAGATCGGTATAAGGCACATTATAAGCATAGCCTAAAGACAATGCTATTTCGCTACCGGTAAAATCTCCGGTTATAAGTCCGGCTTCGTCGCGCCCTTCAAAAGTACCATAATCAACGTAGTTAACACCCACATGAAAAGTCTGCACGTGCCTGTCCCATGTATAGGCATAGGCTGCAGTTCCGTAGGCCACTTCACCATAATAATTACCGTAATTGGCAGAAAGATGGTTATCCATCTCAGGGTTTATGGTAGCAGGGTTAAAAATACCCTGGTTAACGTCATAATCATGAAGTGTGATTACTTTTCCGCCAAGGGCAGCCTGGCGCGGAGAGGTAACAAGATTTAAAAACTGATAGGTATATTTACCTCCTATCTGACTAAAAGACAAAGTGGTGTACAGCAGGATGAGTAAAAGATACCGGTTTTTAAACATTGTGGTTTTATAGGATTTTGCATACTATAACGCAGATGCGAAGATATTATTTTTAAATAAAAAAACGGCTAAGAAATTTTAGCCGTTTTTTTATTGATTTAACCTCGTTTAAAGCGTTTTAGCATTTTTCGCTTTTTGGTCGGTTATTGCATGTTTAATAACATCTTCCATTTTGGTTACGTAGTGGAAAGTAATACCCTGAAGGTAATCCTGATTGATCTCCTCTACATCCCTCCTGTTATCCTCACACATAATGATTTCCTTAATGTTTGCCCTCTTTGCAGCCAGTATCTTTTCTTTGATACCACCTACAGGCAACACCCTTCCACGAAGCGTAATCTCTCCCGTCATAGCCAGGCTTTTCTTAACGCGTTTTTGCGTGAATGAAGACACTAACGATGTCAGCATAGCCACACCGGCACTCGGTCCGTCTTTAGGCGTTGCTCCTTCGGGCACGTGAATATGGACATTATAATTATTTATGACCTCAGGATTAATACCCAGTAGCTCAGCATTAGATTTAATGTATTCAAGTGCTATAGTAGCCGATTCTTTCATCACCGTACCCAGGTTACCTGTCATGGTCATATGTCCTTTACCTTTAGAAAGTATCGACTCAATAAAAAGAATATCACCACCAACGCTTGTCCATGCAAGGCCTGTTACCACACCGGCAACTTCGTTGTTCTCATACTTATCGCGTTCCATTTTTGGAGCACCAAGAATTTCAAGAACATCCTCTTCGGTAACTTTAGGGCTAAACTCCTCTTCCATTGCAATACATTTTGCATAATGACGTATCACTTTGGCGATTTGTTTCTCTAATCCCCTTACACCCGACTCACGTGTATATCCGGTAACAATTTTTTCAATCTGTTTTTTACCGATGGTAAGATCTTTTGACTCAAGACCGTGTTCTTTTATCTGTTTCGGAACAAGGTGTTTTTTAGCAATCTCTACTTTCTCCTCTATGGTATAACCCGTCATGTTGATAATCTCCATCCTGTCACGAAGTGCAGGCTGAATAGTAGAAAGGTTATTTGAAGTAGCGATGAACATTACCTTACTCAGGTCAAAACCAAGTTCCAGGAAGTTATCGTAGAACTCTTTATTCTGCTCCGGGTCAAGAACTTCAAGCAATGCCGATGAAGGATCACCCTGATTGCTTACGCTCAGCTTATCAATCTCATCCAGTACAAATACAGGATTCGAAGTACCCGCCTTCTTAAGGCTCTGAATAATCCTACCCGGCATAGCACCGATATATGTTTTTCTGTGTCCCCTGATTTCAGCTTCATCACGAAGTCCGCCAAGTGAGATACGGATATATTCCCTTCCCAATGCTTCTGCAACCGATTTACCGATTGAAGTCTTACCAACCCCCGGAGGCCCGTATAAGCAAAGTATAGGCGATTTCATATCCTTACGCAGCTTAAGTACTGCCAGGTGTTCTATAATACGCTTTTTAACATCATCAAGGCCGTAGTGGTCCTTGTGAAGTATCTTCTCTGCATGCTTCAGGTCAAAGTTGTCCTTAGAAAACTCGTTCCATGGAAGATCGAGCATCAGTTCAAGGTAGTTGCGTTGTGTACCATAATCAGCCGCCTGCGGATTCATACGCTGTAATTTGGCAACTTCCTTATCAAAATGCGACTTAACCTTATCGTTCCATTTTTTTGCTTTCCCTTTCTGGCGCATCTCTTCAATCTCCTGATCGTGAGAAACACCACCAAGCTCCTCCTGAATGGTCTTCATCTGCTGGTGCAGGAAGTATTCACGCTGCTGCTGGTCAAGATCAAAACGCACTTTGCTCTGAATATCATTCTTAAGCTCCAGTTTCTGAAGTTCAAGATTCATATAGCGAAGTGTCTCAAGCGCCCTTGCTTTAAGGTCATTTTCAGCCAGCAGAGCCTGTTTCTCCTCAACAGTAAGGTTCATATTGCTTGATACAAAATTTACCAGAAAAGAGTTGCTTTCAATATTCTTGATAGCAAATGTTGCTTCCGTCGGAATATTTGGACTCTCTTTGATAATTTGGATAGCAAGTTCCTTAATAGACTCTATTATGGTAGTAAACTCAGCTTCACCTGCTACAGGCCTTACTTCGTTTACTTCCTTAATCGTAGCCTGAAGGTATGGTGTATCGGTAATAACCTGATCGATCTCAAATCGCTTTTTACCCTGAAGGATTACCGTGGTATTACCATCCGGCATTTTCAATACGCGAAGTATCCTTGCAACAGTACCTACCGTATTGATATCCTCAATACCCGGTTCTTCAACACTTTCATCTTTTTGGGCTACAACCCCTATAATTTTTCCGCCTGCATTGGCATCATTAAGGAGTTTGATTGATTTATCACGTCCCGCTGTAATAGGAATAACAACTCCCGGAAACAACACCATATTGCGCAATGGCAGTATTGGCAGGGTTTCAGGCAATTGTTCGTTATTCATTTCTTCTTCATCCTCAGGCGTCATCAACGGAATTAATTCCGCATCTGTATCTAATTCCTGAAGTGACAAACTGTCAATATTTAATATTTTTTGATTAGCCATACTATTGTAAAGGTCATTTTGTCATTAAACATAGATACGCAAAGTATACCGGTATGAAAGAAAAACCGGCATATAATCTCTGTATCAATAAAATGAGGTATAACAAAGGTATACCTGTATACTCTTATGACAATCTTTATGCCATAAAAAAATCCGCTTATAGCGGATTTTTATTTTTACGATCCTACTCTATTAGTAGAATATATCAAACTGACCGCTATTAACCGTATGGATAGTTTCTCCGGCAGCATTCCTTACAACAAAGCTGAATGTTCCGGTTATACGCTCACCATCGTTATAGGTAATGGTAAGATTACCACCAGTAATATTAGTATAGTTAGTCCCATCAACGCTAAAAGTAGCTATAGGGGTACCCTGTCCTATATTTCCTGTAAACTGAGACGTACCCGGTACAGCATTGTAATCTATCTGAAGCGTGATACCTTTATCTCCCAAAGCAGTAATAACAACATACTCAGTTCCGTTTATCTCAGCATAAGTTCCAATAACATCATCAGCATAATCCGTTGTTACATTGTCAACTGTAGCTTTAAAAACGTTATCCGTAGAAGTACCCGGACCGGCACCACCAGTATATGGCAGGTTAGTAAACACTCCATTAGTAAACATTATAGATTGTCCTCCTTCGGTACCGTCAGAACCTCTGAAGCTAAATTTACCTGATATTGTTTTATTGGTTGTATCTATTGACGTAATTTCAAAATAACCTTCGTTGGTAAAGTTAATTAAACTGTCAGCATTACCATCAGCGTTATAACCTATTAAAATACTGTCATCCATAGGATAAGTACCCACCTGAGGCGCAGCAGCTACGCCAATACCGATAGACTCGCCATTAGTACCAAAGGCAGCAGCAATCTGTATAAGGTCGTCACCCAAAACTACCTGTGTAGTTATTGCAGTATGTGTAGACCCGTTATAATCAACCTTGAATATGCCCGGATTGTTTGGGTTATTAGGGTTGTTAGGATTTTCACCATTATTGTTATTTAAAACCGGATCTACAGGCTCTGTATCACAAGAAACAAAGCTAAAAGCCGTAAACAAAACCATTGCTAAAGAAAGCAGGGTAAATTTTTTCATCTTCGTAGTTTTAATTTGCTGTCAAATATAAAAACTTAAATCTCAATCTGTAATAATAAATTAAAAAAATCCGCCGGAAGCGGATTTTAATATGTTTAATATCTTGTTAATAGTGAATATTGAATTCACCATTCGTTATGCTATGCGGATTTCCATCAAAATCTTCACCACTGAAAGAAAAAGTTCCTTTAATCGATCCGTCAGTATGGCTGATGATTGTTATAGTACCGGAATCTGAAGGTATGGATGTCCCACTAAAACCTAAATATGTCGCATAGTAATCTGAAAAAGTTTCGAGAGCATAAGTCCCCGGAGTAATATCTTCAGGCAAATTCAGGGTTAGAAATTCCTGAGATGCTGCATTAGTACCTGAAAGCATCAAAGTACCCATGTTTGGAGCAGCCATAATAGTACCGAAATTTACCTGCTGACCATCAACCTTAGCTTTCATATATTGTTCAGGTTCAGTACCCGGATCAGGCAATCCTGTAACAGGAATGTTCTCAAAACTACCGTTTGCAAATACAATTGAAGCCGGAACTGCAGCCGGATTTACAGAATAGGCAGTAAAGCTAAATGTTCCTGAAACAGTATTATTCTCATAATCAATTTCAGTTATAGTTACCGTCCCATTATTGGCAAATGTGGCAGGATTAATATTCATATAACCTGTCTGGCTGTTAGCACTCGGAATATAGCTGCAGGTTGTTTCAGTATATGTACCTTCAGCTGTACCGCTTACACCAACACTCACTACTTCAGATGGAGCTTTTGCCCCAACAATAACAAGTAAACCATTTTCGTATTTAGCCGTCGCAGATTGCGCAACAAAAGTTTCTCCTTCAAAATCTACCTTAAACACACCTCCCGAAGGATTATTTGGATTGTTAGGGTTATTTGGATTTTCTCCGTTGTTATTGTTATTATTCAAAACCGGATCTACAGGTTCAGTATCACAAGAAACCAAATTTAAAGCTGAGAACATCAGCAGGACCAGAGATAATATTCTGAATTTTTTCATTTCTATATATTTAGTTGGTTGAAATTGGTTGAAATTTGGTAAGCCAGCTATTAATCAACTGACATTTCAAATTCCCCGTCAGTAATTTCAATATTACCGTTAGTATGCTCACCTGTAAAACTAAATGTTCCGGTTGCAACACCATCTGTAATATCAGTAATGATTATCTCACCACCAATGGCAATATAAGTATCCTCACCTACAGTAACTGAAGCTTTTACAGTTTGCATATCTATAGCAAAAGTACCTTCGCTTACATCTGTCAGGAACAGGCTTATCTCGTATTCTGGTTCTGCATTAGCCCCAATAAACGATGTTCCCTGCTGGTTTACAGATGTATATGCTGTTGCAAAATCAACAGTAGTAGCATCAATAGTAGCTTTTATTGAGCTTTGGAAAGGCGGTTCATAAGGAAGTGGCGTAGGAAGCGTCCCTGATAATGGTACCTGTTCGAAAACACCACTAAAAAACGGAACTCCGTCACTAGGAACAGTAGCGTTATTATCATAGCCAATAAAGCTGAATGCACCTGTAATGGTTCCTGCAGGCGACTCAGATAATTTTACTACACCTGTATTCAGGCTTGTAAACGGACTTGTAGCGGTATATCCATTTCCGGAAGCGTCAGTATAAGTTATTGTTCCTTCACCAAAACCATCATTTTTATTAAGCTGGTTACCAAACTCTATAACTAATGATTCACCTGTACCTTCGTTTTCAGCTTCAATTGTAACATAATCTCCTGATGCAGTAGCATTAACACTAGTAGCAACAAAAACCTTAGTACTATCTCCCGGAACAGTATAATTTACGTTTAAAATAGTTGACCCCGCAGGTCCTTGTCCTCCATTTAGCAATTCAGTAGGATCATCAGAACAAGAAGTAAGCCCTAACATAGTTGCAAAAGCAACAAAAGCCGTTAGAAATCTAAGTTTTTTCATATCAGTTTAAGTAGTTTAAATAATAAATATTGTAGTTTGGGTTTTAAGTCAAAATAGTTCTTCTACAAAGTGTCAAAAAAACAAATAAGTTCTTAATTATCAAAACTATTATTGGGTTATTTAATGTAAATACTCAATATAATCAGATAAATTATTTATTCCTGTTCACTCTGAGCAGTAAAAATACACCCGCGACAAAGAAAATCGTCAGGAAAACTACCGAATAGCGCATACTGCCAAATATCTGGTCGATAGCACCATACAGCAGCATCCCTATAACAATCCCTATTTTTTCGGTAACATCATAAAAACTGAAAAAGGATGCCGTATCCTGAGTTTCGGGAAGGAATTTAGAATAGGTAGAACGCGAAAGCGACTGTATGCCTCCCATAACAAGCCCAACAAAAGCTGCTGTTACATAGAAGTGAATTGGTAATGTAACAAAATAAGCACAGATACATATTACGGCCCAAACGCAGTTAATTCCTATCAACGTTTTGATATTGCCAAATTTATCCGAAAGTTTGGATGTAATTATTGCCCCTGCAACAGCAATTAGCTGAATAAGAAGTATACTTATTATCAGCCCCATGCTTTTAGCGTCATCATCCGGCCATTCAATCTCTTCGGCTCCAAAATAGGTAGCCGCGAGCATTACCGTCTGAACCGCCATGCTGTATACAAAGAAGCTGCCTAAATAGCGTTTAAGCGTTATATTTTGTTTTAGCTGTAGCCATACCTTGCGAAGTTCCCTAAAGCCATTCAGCATTACATCGGTAGTTACTTTATTCTTCTTTACAGCTTTTGGCAGATAATAGTAAGTATACTGGCTAAACAAAATCCACCAGATACCTACTGACACAAAAGAATAGCGCATTGCTTTAATAGCAGGATGTTCTTCACCCGGAGCAGATGTTATTCCAAATTTATCAGGAAACATTACCATCCCAAGATTAAATACCAAAAGCACAACACTACCAATATAGCCCATAGAATAACCACGTGCACTTACAGCATCCTGCTGCTCAGGATAGGCTATATCAGGTAGGTAGGAGTTATAAAACACAAGGCTTCCCCAAAAACCTACAAGCCCAAGCAGATAACATACAAGGCTTAGGTACATATTTTCGCGGTTAAACCAATATAAGCCAATACATGATAATGCTCCTATGTAGCAAAACAGCTTGAGGAAGCTTTTTTTATTGCCGGCATAATCTGCAATACCCGATAACAAAGGCGATATGAAAGCTACAATCAAAAAGGCAAAAGCCGTAACAAAACTCATTAATGCTGTCCCTTTCATGGATGTACCGAAAACATTCAGCATTTCACCTTCAGGGATAAGCTTATTATAAAAGATTGGAAATATAGCCGAAGCGATTACAAGGCTGTAAACCGAGTTGGCCCAGTCATAAAATGCCCAGGCATTGAGAAGCTTCCTGCTTCCTTTTTCTAATTGAGTCATAGTTTTTGGTTTGGAAAACCAAAGCTAATTCATTTTTTGGATTGTCAGATTATTGGAAGGTTAGATTTTTCGCATTTGAAAAATAAAGTAAAAAGCCACCCTAAAGCAGCTTTCAATCTTTAAATTTTTTAAATCTTTAAATTTCTAAATCAAATAACATCAGCACCTGCAATTGCTTCTTCGCACTTTATCAGGATTCTTTTCACCGAAAGGATAAACCTTCAATCCTATATAAAAATCAGCCGAATGCAGTTTCTTTTGCTTAAAGAACAGCGGTAAAAAGTTTTCGCTTCCTATAATCAGCGGTCCTAACCTCAGATAAGTCCCAAATTGCAAATCCCTGAATTCATATAATGAAGTTGAGATCCCATATCCTAATATCTTTTTCTGTATGGAATAGGATACATTGGCAATATTAGCACGCTTGAGGCTGTTTTTAAACACCGGAGTTCTTTGTACTATATCAAAATTCAGATAGTGGTTATCCCTAATCCTCTTGCTTACATTAAAATGCATACTTGTAGGTAGTCCAATGCTGAATTTTGTTCCCACTAAAGACGCATCCGGATCGCCATAGGCTTCTTCACTCAAAATATGCATCAAATCCTCCGGACTACTAATCCTTCGCCCTGAAAGACTATTTATATCTACCGGCCTTCCTCTGAAAAGATGATTCTGTCCGTCAAAATTAATATAACCAACATCCAGTATGTTGAATGACATTTTATAGTCATAGTCTTCCATCCTGTAATTCCATTTTACAAAAGCAAGCCCCATATCTGCTCCAAAACCTTTTCCCGTAGGCTTTAAACGGTATCTTTCATTTTCTGAATCATATCCTGTAGCATAAGAAGCTACGATATTATAATTAGCTATTACACCGTCGGTTCCATAATTACTGTCAACTGTCCTTACAATATTGGCAGTACTCCTGCTGTTGACGTTCATAGCATCATAGCCCATCTCATACTTCAGATTTCCACCCAAAACAAGTCTGTATTCTTTCTTGTCAACTAATTGGGTAGCTACGTTTAGCCCTATTTCCCCCCAGTTCATAAAATTGGTTTTGAATGGGCTAAAATTGTAAACGTTGATAGCGTCTATATTGGTATTATCAAATTTTGAGTAATTGTCAATATCAATTGCCGAACCCTGAGTACGTAATCGGGTAAAGAAGCCAATAACAAATTTTCTCTGACCAATATCTGTAGTAAACGAAAACGAAGGCCCCAGTACATCGCTACTGAAATGATACCCTCCATTATCTTTATTGTAATAATCCTGTAAATTAGAACCGCTGACCCCCATTATCTTATCCCTGAGGCTTACCGATGTAATATCAGCCCCTGCAAGGCCAATAATACTTTGATTGGTGATATAGGTGTAGTCGTTTTGTAAAAATACATCTACTGCGACAATATTTACATCCCAGGAATTGGGATTAAAAAAGGATTGGGTTGGAGAAAACCCAACAGTGCTTATACCGCTATATTTATCATTACTGAAGATAACGGCATCCTGAGCCGATAGCAACAAAGGAAATAGCAACAACACAAATCTCAACTTCATTTTTCCTGTAATTTAAATTATTGGCTTATATTAATGTATCACCTACGTAATAGAATCAGCTTAGGTTTTTCAGTCTGAAATAAAACTTCAACTTTACTATGAAACAAACCATTTAACATCATCCCCATATCAAAAACGAAAATATTTGTGTACTTATTATTATCATTTTGACATTAAGAACATTGCAAAACAAAAAAACTGCCCGAAGGCAGTCTTGATTCATTTGAATAACATTAATATTTTACACCAAATTTAGCAGCTTCTGCTTTTGCATTTGGCATGATGCTTTTAATATGTGCAATCCTGGTTGAACCTGCAGGGTGTGTGCTAAGGAATTCAGGCGGAGCTCCACCTCCTGAGTTGGCCTCCATCCTTTGCCAAAATTCAACAGCCTTCTCAGGGTTATAACCCGCAATGGCCATAAGCGTAAGGCCAATTTCATCTGCCTCGGTCTCATGTTTCCTACTGAAAGGTAACATTCCTCCTACTTGAGAACCTATACCATATGCCTGCATAAGGATATCCTGTGTACCTGCAGTCTGTCCCGATGCAGCTACCTGCACACCTGCCGCACCAAGTTGCTGAAGCTGTGCTGCACTCATACGCTGCGCGCCGTGATTCAACAATGCGTGAGCCACCTCGTGTCCCATTACTGTCGCAAGTCCTGCTTCATCTTTAGTGATAGGCAATATACCTGAATAAACTACAATCTTACCTCCCGGCATACACCATGCATTCACTTCTTTACTATCTACAAGATTGTACTCCCACGCATAACCATTAAGGTAATTCGACTGACCTTTTGAGTTAAGAAGTTTTTCAGCAGCTGCTTTTATCTTCTGCCCTACCGTTACAACACGCTGGGCATCAGCAGTACCTTTGATCACTTTGTTTTCTTTAAGAAACTGGCTGTATTCAGCAAATGCTGCTGGAAATATCTGATCGTTAGACACAAAATTCAGGTCCGATTTACCCGTTAAAGGATTCGTGCTGCATGCAAAAATAAATAACAGCAGCAAAGCAGATGATGATAAAACACCTTTTCTCATGGTTATGAAATTTATTAAATTCTATTCAAATTTAGGAAATTCATTTTATAACTAATTCAGAAAATTAACACTGTTGAGTTAAAGTATTGTGAATGTTCAAATTAATTCACAAACTTCCCCGTCAATTAATTTTATAATACCCTTAAAAGTAGGCAAGCATAATAAATTGTAACTTGCATTATTAAATTTATATCTCATGTCCGGGACAAAAAAACTGCATCGCGAGTCGATGAGAATACCTAAACCGATACTGGTCACAGCCAAAATTCTGGAGATGACATCCCCACGGCTGGCAGCAAAATTCGCCATGAAACTCTTTACTACGCCTATGAAATTTAAACTTCCAAAACGAGAGGAAGAAATGGATAGCAAAAGTAGGCAGCATGAGCTTGATATACCTTCAATCGGAAAAAAAATCCATGTATACCATTATGGTGAAAGTGATAAAAAAGTGCTCCTGGTTCATGGCTGGAGCGGACGCGGAACACAATTGCACAGCATAGCAGATAAATTACTAAAAAACGGTTACTGTACGGTCAGTTTTGATGCGTCCTCACATGGCAAATCAGAAGGAAAATATAGTGATATGTCAGAGTTTATAGCCGGAATACTCGAATTGGAAAAACAATTCGGCCCTTTTGAATATGCAATTGGACATTCACTCGGTGCTATGTCAGTACTTAATGCCATAAAAAGAGGACTAAAAGTAAAAAAAGCGGTGATAATAGGCAGTGGAGATATAATTGAAGATATAATGTATGACTTTACCAATAAATTAGGAATGAATATTGCTACTGGTAGATTAATGGTTGATCTGTTCGAGAAAAAATTTGGCGAAACCATCAACACTTATTCAGCGTATATAGCTGCAATAGATGTCGCCTGCCCTGTTTTAATAATTCATGACGAAGATGATTCCGATGTGCCTGTAAGTGCGGCTTATCATATCGCAAAACATCTTTCAAATCACGAAATAATGATTACCGAAGGTTTAGGGCATCGCAAAATTTTGGGAGACAGCAAAGTCATTAAAAAAATCATTCAATTTTTAGAATCATGAAAAAACTACTAGTTATTATGCTCCTGTTAACTCTTACGGCATGCCAGGGACAGGAAAAGAAAAGCAACACACCTTCAAAAACTGAAACAGTTCAACAGCCTGTGAAAACTCAAAAGCTTGACAAAAATACTTCCGATGCAGACTGGAAAAAAGTGCTAACCGAAGAACAGTATCAGATACTTCGTCAAAAAGCAACAGAAAGGCCTTTTACAGGAGAATATTACAAGCATTTTGAAAAAGGTGTATATGTATGCGCGGCGTGCGGCAATCCATTATTCAATTCAGATGCCAAATTCGATTCTTCTTGTGGGTGGCCATCGTTTGACCAGGCTATAAAGGGTTCGGTAATTTATAAAGAAGATAATTCATTAGGCATGACCCGTACAGAAGTAATGTGTGCCAATTGCGGTGGACATTTAGGCCATGTATTTGACGACGGCCCTGAAGAAACTACCGGAAATAGATTTTGTACTAATTCGGTTTCTATTAAATTTATACCTGCAAAGAAATAACACAGCTATGGAAAAGTATAATGTAGAAAAAACAGAAGCCCAATGGAAAGAAGAATTGGGATTAGAACGATATAAAATTCTGCGTGAAAAAGGGACTGAATTTCCACATTCGGGAAAATATAATCTGACTTTTGACAAAGGTACCTATTGTTGCGGAGCCTGTGGCGAGCCACTTTTTGAAAGTAACTCAAAATTCCAGTCAGGTTGCGGATGGCCGTCATTTGATGAATCTATCCCCGGAAAAATAGAGTATATAAAAGACACCACACACGGAATGATACGCACAGAGATACTTTGCGCTAATTGCGGTAGTCATTTAGGCCATGTATTTGACGACGGTCCTACTGAGACGGGTCAAAGATATTGTGTAAACTCACTTTCCATAGACTTAAAAGAATAATTAGTAACTTTAGTTTATGGATCTTTTTAATGAAAGTATTGACTGGCCTAACGAACTTCGCCCTCTTATCGCTAAATATAAGGGCAAGGAGCACCCATTGCATTACAAGAACCTTTATCAATTAATGGTGATGGTTGTATTGTCTGCGCAGGACAGCGATGCCAACATCAATAAGGTAACTGTTGACTTTTTTAAAAAGTTTCCGGATATGAAAGCTTTATCAAAGGCTAATTCCGTAGAATTACATCAATATCTGGATAAGGTACGTTTTAATGGTAATAAAATCTCCTGGCTTCAGGAAATAGCCGAAACACTTAAAGAAGATAAAAACATTCCAAAAACAATGAAAGAGCTTGTAGCTCTTAAAGGTATAGGGCGTAAATCTGCAAACGTGATAATGCGCGAAGCAGGTGTTGAAGCTGAAGGCATTTTAGTTGATCTGCATGTATTAAGGGTCGCGCCCAGACTTGGTATAGCCAAAGGCAAAGATGCTACTAAAATTGAAAAACAAATGATGGAAGTCCTGCCTAAAAATATGTGGGGAGAAGTTGGGATGGCAATTTCTTTTTTGGGACGTGAAATATGCAGGCCAAGCAATCCAAAGCATAATGAATGTATTATGAACAAAGTCTGCGAATATTGCCTTAGCACTAAACAATAAAAAAGAGAAGCAATGCTTCTCTTTTTTATTAGTATATCTTTATAATATCTCCTGTCGACGTAAAAGTGGCCGTATTATCTACTCCGTCCTTTGAAAGGATTAATTTATATTCACCATCATCTGCCCTGTGTGCTTCTTTAATGGTATAATCGCCATATTTCTTTTTTATTTTATCTAACACTTCCTTAGGAATATCTGATACATTAATCTTTTTGTATTGTTTCTCCTGAAAGATATCTGTGTAAATTCCACCTGTAGATGCATTAAGCGGAGTAATGGTAGAGATGAATGCTGTAATAGTCAGTATTAAAAGTAACTTTCTCATGATAAATGGATTAGTGATAATCTCAAAGTTACTGAACGAAAAATAGAGCTATTATAAAAAAAACCTAAAGTTTTAATTAGTTTATTTTAGAAAACACCAAAAAAAAACCCATCCATATTGGATAGGGTTTGCTGCGCCAGTTCACTGCGTTCGTGTTCAAAAGGCCCGAGGCCCTGGCCAACTGACCAGGCAAAGGCGACGACCCCCGATAGCTATTGGGGCTCCCACAAATTGCAGTACCTAAATTATTATAAAACAAAAAACCCTATCCGTATTGGATAGGGTTTTCAAAAGAA
>QFQM01000099.1 GCA_003243255.1 Flavobacterium psychrophilum
TAAGAAAAATCTACTATATTCGTCACACCAATTTAAACAAACCAATGAAAAAAATACTTTGCCTGTTACTTTTGGCTGCGCCCCTGCTATCTATCGCCCAGATAAATTTTGAAAAAGGATATTTTATCGAGAATGGCATAAAAACCGAATGCCTTATTAAAAATCTTGGGTGGAAAAACAATCCAACCTCCTTTGAATATAAACTGGATGAAAACGATACTCCAAAAACAAAAACCATAAGCACGGTAACCGAATTTAATGTAAATGAAAGTTACAAGTTTGTAAAAGTTACTACCAATATTGACCGCTCTGAATCTAATATTGACAGGCTTGACAACAGTAAAGAACCGCAATGGCAAACCGGAACTGTGTATCTTAAGGCTTTAGTGGAAGGGAAAATTACGCTTTACCAATATGAAGACAATAATCTAATACGATACTTTATCAGTACAGAAGATAGCGCAAAAAGTGAACAGCTTGTATATAAAGAATATCTTTTTGATGGAAGAATCGCTGAAAATAACCTTTTCAGGCAACAGCTATACAACCTGATGAAAGGTGAAAATTTTACATTGCCACGTTTTGAAAATCTTAAATACAAAAAAAACGATCTGGTAAAACTATTTACCGAATATAATGCCGGTACCGGAAAGAAAATGAACAACCTTTCTGAAAAACAGAACAAAGGAAAAGTGAACGTTCGCTTTACTCCCGGAATGACGATCAATTCGTTTGATATTTCCAATAACGTTTCAGGATATGAATTTGATTTTGGCAGTAAGACATCATATAGAATAGGTGCAGAACTGGAATATGTACTACCCTTTAACAACAATAAATGGTCGCTGTTTTTTGACCCAAATTATCAGTCATTTAAAAATGAAGGAAACAGAGGCAGCCAGAAAATGGAATTCAGTTATCAAATTATTGAGCTTCCGTTTGGCGTAAGGCATCATATGTATCTATCAGATAAATCAAGATTTTTTGTTGATGCCGCTTATATAGCTTCTGTAACAATGGGCGACACTTACCTGAAAAACGGACCAGTCAGTGAAATTGATAACAACTCTGCTATCGCTATAGGTGCGGGTTATGGCTATAAAAAATACAGCATTGAGGCTCGCTATACACTTGAACATGGCATACTTGGCAATTATGTAAGCTGGGAAAGTAATTTCAGCACATTGAGTATAATACTGGGCTACAATTTTTTATAGTAATTTTATACGGAATAATTAAGGTTTTCGTAATCTGATGCGTACTTTTGCAGTGAACAATATATTTACTGCAATGTTTACTCCTGCTTTAAAGAAAAAATACACCTACGCTAAGTATTTCAAACTCATAATTGTTTCATTAGTTATTGGTTTTCTCGCAGCTTTACTGGCTGTTACGCTTAAGCATATGACTGAGCACTACGAAGAAATGCTCTTCCACAGATCAGAACACCAGACTTTATATCTCATTCTGTTTCCGTTTGCCGGTTTATCACTCATCTACATTTTAAGGCAGTATCTTTTTAAAAAGAAAGAAAACAAAGGTATTAAAGAAGTTTTTGAAAGTACCGCTACAGGGAAGAACCTTCCGTCATACAAAATACCATCGCACTTTATAAATGGACTGCTTACGGTAAGTTTTGGAGGCAGTACAGGCATAGAAGTATCTACAGTAGTTTCTACTGCTGCCATAGGGTCATTAGCTCAGGAAAAAGAAAAAATATTCAGAAAATATAAAACTGAACTCATTTGCGCGGGTATAGCCGCGGGACTTACAGCTCTTTTTTGCAGCCCGCTTGCCGGACTGCTTTTTGCTTATGAGGTAATAGCCAAAAAGACAAATAAGATATTTTTTATTACCAATACACTGGCTGCGGCTGTGGCTTTTGCTTTTATACTCATAATAGATGAAAAACCACTGTTTCAACTTACTATTACCCGATGGAATCTGTACTCCCTGCCCTATTTTATACTTTTAGGAGTTGTATGTGGCCTTAACTCAATATACCTGACAAAATGTGTATTATTCTTTAAAAAGCAATTTGCTAAAATATCAGGACATTATTATAAAATACTCATCGCAGCAGCTATTGTAAGCAGCCTTCTTATACTGTTCCCTCAATTGTATGGCGATGGTTATCATGCCATGAAGGAAAGCCTTACTACTGCAAACACGCTAAAACTAACATTACCGCATATCGCTATGTTTGTGGGGCTCTTGTTACTAAAACCAGTAATCACTTCAATAACGCTTTCAGCAGGTGGTGACGGAGGTGTTTTTGCACCCAGCCTTTTCATTGGTGCATTCACCGGATTGCTTCTTGCTTTGATACTGAACACTTATTTTAATGCAGGTGTAATTCCGTTAAACCTTATGGTTATAGGTATGGCTGCTATGCTAAGCGCCAGCATCCACGCACCGTTTACAGCCCTGTTTTTGGTTTGTGCACTGGTAAATGATTATACATTATTCCTGCCAATACTCATAGGTACATTGGTAGCAAAATATTCTGCCAAAGCAATATATCCATATACCGTTTATTCTATAGCACCGGTAAAACAATAGTATGCCAATACAAAAAATAAAACGCGGCTATCGCAAAACACGTTACGTAGTTTATAAAGAAACACTTATAGACTTTAAAGAGCACTTATGGGCTTTTATTGGCGCCTTTGTAGGCATGGGGATTATTTCCTGGCTGCAGTATGAAGCATTTCCGCAACAGGATTATGTTTTTCTTATCGGTTCTTTTGGCGCATCATGCGTCTTGGTCTATGGTGTTATACAGAGTCCGCTGGCACAACCGCGTAACCTGGTTGGCGGCCATGTTATATCAGCCATTATAGGTGTAAGCATCCAAAAATTATTGCCCGAAATGATATGGCTTTCGGCATCGCTAGCCGTTGCGCTCTCTATAGTAGTGATGCAGATAACCAAAACCCTGCATCCCCCCGGAGGAGCAACAGCCCTTATTGCTGTTACCGGAGGCCCGCAGATAAAGGCACTTGGCTATGAATATGTACTGAATCCGGTATTGAGCGGTGCGATGATATTGCTTGTTATAGCGCTTATCTTTAATAACATCCCTCATAACCGCCAATATCCGGCTGCACCGGCTGTGATAAAATTCAGGAAGTTTAAAAAGGCGCTCAGAAAGTCAATAAAAGCATAAATATTTTTGTACGTTTATCTCTTATAAATTACTTATGCCGAAGATAGATATTAGTGAAGCTTATGTACAAACAATAAGCTGGGCGGATGATAAAATAATAGATTGGTCTACCGGAGGCAGAATTTTTTTATTAGACGGAAAAAGAGATGATTTAGAATTATACCATTATCGTTATAAATGTGATGCCGCCATTACTTCAAAGGATGGAACTTACAGTTTGATATATGCCAAACTCGGCACTAAAGCCCTACTCCTGAAAAATGGAAATATTTTACGGGAAGTAAACAGAAGCTACTATCGTTCTGATGTATATGAATACCCTGCTGCCTTTTTTACAACAACTGAGGGAAAAACATATCTTATACACTGCCCAATCGCGTATAATAGGATTGATTTTGAAGATGTAGAAACCGGAGAAATAGTTACAAATGAATCCAGAAACGATTTATCAGACATATTTCATTCTCGGTTTGAAATAAGCCCTGATAATAAATTCCTCTTGAGTAAAGGCTGGATATGGTCTCCAATTGACACAATTTGTGTTTTTGATATTGAAGCCTGCCTTAAAACTCCATCATTACTTAACCACGCCACAATAACTCCCGACTGGACTGGCGAAATATGTTCCGCTTCTTTTGCAGATAATGAATATATTGTGTTATGTACCTCTAATGAAGAACCTCTTGACGACGACGAACCTGTTCCTGCAGGACATATAGCATTGTGGAATTTCAAAACAGGAAAATTTTCCAAAGCCGTAAAACCACCCGTAACGATAGGCAATTTGTTTGCTGTCAATATAAAATATTGCTGGGATCTGTATGAATATCCTAAGCTAATCAATATTGAAACAGGAGAAATTGAACAGGCGTATACTGATATTGACTCAGGCAAGCAGGCTTCATCAATTATTTGGCATCTTAAAAATCTACCTTTAGTAGCCCACAACATTGAAATTGGAAAACTTGCAATTAGCAATGGCAAAGATATCGTAGTGCTCAGTATAGATTAATCTCAATAAAAGCATAAAACTGATTAAGGTTTAAGAGGCTCTGTTTATCTTTGATATACCAACCTTAAAAATCCTTTATCATGGAAATGCCTGATTACTACCTTCCGGTGATGCCTTATCTGATATTAAACAAGGCAACTGAATTTCTTGAATACGCCAAAAGAGTTTTTGATGCAACAGAAATGATGATCGTTCCCGGTGAAGACGACCGGTCTATTATGCATGGGGAGATTAAAATAGGTAAAGCCGTTATCATGTTTGCACAAAGCTCTGATACCTGGAAAGAAAAATCGGCAGGTATGTTTATTTTCGTTGAAAGCGTTGATAAAATTTATACCATTGCTATTGAACAGGGAGGCACTTCACTCCAAAAACCTGAAAGAAAAGAATATGGTTACTCCGCCGGGTTTGAAGATCCTTATGGCAACCAATGGTGGATAACCGAAGCTGAATATATGTAACAATGCTTAAAATTAACAAGATACACCATGTAGCTATAATCTGCTCTGATTATGAAGCTTCAAAACACTTTTATACCCACATAATGGGTTTTACCGTATTAGCAGAAAATTACCGTGAAAAACGTCAGTCCTACAAACTGGATCTGGCTGTTAATGACAATTATGGCATAGAACTGTTCTCCTTCCCTAACCCACCGCAAAGGGTTTCCCGTCCCGAGGCAGCCGGCCTGCGCCATCTGGCCTTTGAAGTGGATAATATCAAACTGGCTGTTGCATGGCTGGATACCAATTCGGTTTCGCATGAGCCAATACGTACAGACGAATTCACTAATAAGCGTTTTACTTTTTTCTCTGATCCTGATGGATTGCCTTTGGAGTTCTATGAGAAATAGATTGTTTGATTATTCGATTTTAGAAATAGAATCTGAGCGATATTAATATTCTAACTATCGAAAAATCAAAGTATCGAATTTTCGGGAATTCTAACTGTCGAAAAATCTAAAAATCCAACAATCTGAAAATCTAAAAATAGATTACCTTTGGGGTTTACAAAATATTTAGAATCATGGTTTACAAATTCAGAGTTATACTTGATGCAGAAGAAGATATCTTCAGGGATATTGCGATTGAAGATACTGATACACTGGAAGATCTGCACAATACCATAGTAAATGCCTTTGGCTTTGACGGTATGGAAGCTGCTTCTTTTTACAGAAGTGATGACGAGTGGTCGCAGGGTGAAGAAATACCTTTGTTTGATACCGGCGATGTTCCGGGTGAACAAAGAACAATGGCAGAATTTGTACTGGCTGATAACCTTGACCAGAACGAAAACAAGATCATTTATGTGTACGACTTCCTGAACATGTGGACTTTCTTCGTTGAGCTTGCAGCAATTGAGGAACCTGAAAGTGGCGTTGCTTATCCTGATCTTCTTTTCTCACATGGAGAAATGCCTGCTACAGCTCCTGACCATGCTTTTGGCGCTGATGGTGAAGACGATGATCTGTACGGTGAATTTGACGACGATTACGACGAAGAAGACTTTGACATGTTTGACGACGACCAGAGCTTTGGCGAAATGGACGACCATAACTGGAATTAATCATTAAGTAGCTTAGGTACTAAGTCACTTAGTTTCTTAGGTTTTAGCTACACTTAAAATTAAAAGATATAAATGAGTGCATTCAGGGATTTGTTGATTTGGCAAAAAGCTATGACTTTGGTAACCAAAATTTACACCACAACAAAAATATTCCCTAAAGAAGAAGTATTCAGCTTAACCTCACAAATCAGGAGGAGTAGCATATCAATACCAAGTAATATAGCGGAAGGTTATGGCAGAGGCTCAAATACTGAACTTTTGAGATTTACCAATATCGCCATAGCTTCATTATTTGAGTTGCAGACACAACTTGAAATTGCTTACAATATTGAATACCTTGACGAACAGGAATTCAGAAACTTATATAATGATACTCGTGAACTCGAGATTATGATAATTTCATTTTCTAATAAAATTAAAGAACGAAAATAAGAGACTTTGTTTTAACTTACCGTGGTCAAAACCTAAGTAACTAAGAACCTAAGTAACTCAGTACCTTAACCAGATGATCAACTTATTCAACACTCACATAGAAAGCCTTTCTCTTCACAGGGTAGGTAATAAAAGCCGTAACGAGGCTATCTTTTTATCAGAACAGCCATACAGCCTTACGGATGAGATTGTTCCTTTACTAAAAGAGTACTTCTTTAAGCCTTTCAGGGATAAAGAAGAAAATTACTTTCAGTTTGCACACGATGTGCATTTGGATTATCATGACATGTACAACTTTGCTACAGAGATATTCACCAATCCGGAAAGCGTACATGAGGTATCTAAAAAGATTACCAAACACCTGTTTGAGCAGTCTAACCACCCGCACATTAAAAACGGTGAAGTATATGTAACGTATCTTACCCACCTTACCATCGACAATAATCCTGTTGATGCCATAGGTATCTTTAAAAGTGAGATCAAGACTGATTTCCTACAGTTAGAGGAAAAAGGCACCAGCCTTGAGCTTTTGCTGCAACAGGGTATCAACCTTAACAAGCTTGACAAAGGGTGTATCATCTTTAACTATAAAAAAGAAGAAGGCTATAAAATACTTACTATAGACAGCAACCGCTATGATGCGCGTTACTGGCTGGAGCACTTCCTGTCGGTAGATGCTTTCCAGGATGAGAACTTCATGACTAAAAAATACATGAAATTTGTTCAGGAGTTCGCTAAAGATGTTATCCTTCCTGCTGAAGATAAAAAACAGGAGGTAATGTTTATGAACAGGGCGGTAAACCATTTCGCTAAAAATGACGAGTTTGAAGAAACCAAATTTTTGAATGAAGTAATGGACAATCCGGACCTTATACCTGAATTCAAGAACTACAAAGTAGAAAAAGCACCTAAGTACAGTATTGAGGACGTAACATCTTTCCCTATTGCCAACGCCGCAGTTAGCGATGTAAGGAAAACGATAAAGAATGTTATCAATCTTGATACTAACATCCAGATCAAAATGGATTTCATCAATCCTGAAAGTGCAGAGAAATTTGTTGAAAAAGGATGGGATGAAGAAAAACAGATGTACTATTATCTGGTTTACTTCAACAAAGAACAAAAATCGTAATCGATTAAATTACAATACAAAAGAGGCCTTTGGCCTCTTTTTTGTTGTTAAAACATTGGTAAAACTTATATGCTAACATAGTTTTATCTTTTTGTTATGGGAATATTTCATAATTTCCCTGTATAATTTGAGGGGAACACAATATGGCAACAAAGCTCAGACTGCTTGTACTGCTGGCATTTTTTGCCATTGCCCCGTCATGGGCTCAGGTTACCCCTACTACCAAAAAAGATACTGTAAAACCGCCTAAAGACCAGATGTATAAAAGACTGGAAAATTACTCGCAACGCAAGAAGTTCACCAAGTTTTTACACAAGCTCATCTTTAAACCGGTAGAAAAACAAAAGCCCTCCGTTTCGCGAAAAAAAGAAAAAGAGCGAAGCCCCGAAATGACAAACAGTCTCAGCAATTATGAAGGCAAGATTGTGCGAAAAATAAACATCGAGACACTCGATCCGTTTGGGTATTCCATTAACGATACCACAAAAAAAGCAAGAGACTGGATTCAGCGTACAGGAAATAACGTACACCTAAAAACCAAACAATTCACCATACGTAATTTGTTGCTCATCAAAAAGAACAAGCCTTTGGATACCCTGTTGGTAAAAGAGTCTGAACGTTTGATAAGGAGCCAGCGCTATGTAAGGAGGGTAATCATAAAGCCTGTCCCTATATCTGCAAGCAGCGATTCGGTAGATGTATATGTAAGGGTACTCGATTCATGGAGCCTTATCCCGAATGGCTCATTCTCAAGTTCAAGCACCTCGCTCGAGCTTACCGAACGCAACTTTTTAGGGCTTGGGCATGAGTTCCGCAACGATTTCAAAAAAGAATTCAAAACGGGGGAAACGGAGTATTATACACGATACACGATACCTAATATCATGAATACCTACATCAATGCTTCCGTAAACTATGAGATATGGAAGAATGATAGCTATTTAAAAAGTTTTGGTCTTGAAAGGCAATTTTTCTCGGCCTATACCAAATGGGCAGGTGGGGTATATATGGAATCGCGAATGATGAAAGACTCACTTCCCGATGCTAATAAAGACTGGGAACTACAAAACTTTAAATCAGACGCACAGGATTACTGGGCAGGTTATGCATTCAAGATATATGAAGGTGAAAGCGAGGAAGAAAGAACCACAAGGCTGGTAACTACCGGAAGGTATTTTAGCCAGTTCTACAAAGAAAAACCATCGATAGTTTACGATTCTGTTGGCTATTTCTCGAATGAAAGGTTATATCTGGCAAGCATAGGTTTGACTTCCCGTAAGTTCGTTCAGGATAAGTTTCTCTTTAATTATGATATCGTAGAGGATATCCCTATAGGTAAGGTATATTCGCTTACCCTGGGAATGCAGGACAAAAATAAAGAGCACCGGTTTTACCTCGGTGGTCGTTATGCCTTCGGTAACTACTACAACTGGGGTTTTTTCAGTGTAAATGCCGAATTGGGAACCTTTTATTATAAAGATAAAACTGAACAGACCACCCTTGCCATTGATATGCTCTACTTCAGTAATATTAAAGACTGGGGCGAATGGCGTTTCAGGCATTTTATAAAGCCCGAACTTGTTTTTGGAGACAACAGGATGGCAATTATCAAAGACCAGCTCAACATTAACGAAGCGAATGGTATTCAGGGATTCAATACGCAATCAGTGTTAGGAAGCAAAAAATTTGTGCTTACACTACAAACGCAATCCTATTCCCCGTGGAATATATTTGGGTTCAGGCTTAATCCGTTTGCCAATTTCAGTATGGCCGTAGTGGGCGATGAACAAAACAAACTCTATGAAAGCAAAATCTACACAAAACTTGGAGTAGGCATATTGTTATACAATGACTACCTGGTATTCAACAGTTTCCAGCTTTCTTTTGCCTACTACCCAAGTATTCCGGGACAGGGTGATAACATCCTAAAAACCAACTCCTTCAAGAACAACGACATCCTTCTTCCCGATTTCCAGGTTGGAAAACCTACCGTGGTGCCTTATCAATAATAATTTTATTTCTCTTACTATCGGTAACAAAACAATACTGTGGTCGTCTTACTAATAGAACCATAAAACAATTATTTTGGAAACGATATTAACCATAAGCAACCTTGACAAAAAATTTGGAAAGGTGCATGCCGTAAAAAATGTTTCTTTTGAGATAAAGAAAGGAAACGTATACGGAATTTTAGGTCCGAACGGTAGCGGAAAATCGACCACACTCGGGATAGTGCTCAATGTGGTAAATAAAACTTCAGGCAGTTACAGCTGGTTTAACGGCTCGCTTGAAACACATGAAGCCCTGAAAAAAGTAGGCGCAATTATTGAACGCCCTAATTTTTACCCCTATATGTCGGCCTACGACAACCTTAAGCTTGTATGCAAAATAAAGGGTACTCCGGAACATAAAATATATGAAAAACTGGAACTGGTTGGTCTGTTAGAACGAAAAGACAGCAAGTTCAGAACTTTCTCCCTGGGGATGAAACAGCGTTTGGCAATAGCCTCTGCCCTGCTTAACGACCCGGAAATACTTATACTTGACGAACCTACAAATGGACTCGATCCGCAAGGTATACGACAGATAAGGGATATTATCAGACAGATAGCAGCATTAGGTACGACTATATTACTTGCCTCTCACCTATTAGATGAGGTAGAAAAAGTATGTAGCCATGTTGTAGTACTACGAAAAGGAGAAATGCTGTATAGCGGTACTGTAAACGGTATGATAGCCAACGAAGGTTTCTTTGAGCTTCAGGCTGCCGATAATACTGCTTTAGCCGAAATACTTTCTCAGCACCCGGCTATAGATAAAGTTGAAGATATTGAAGGCAAACTTATGGCCTATCCTAAAGCTTCTGTAAGTGCAGCGGAACTTAACCGCTATGTTTTTGATAAAGGCATTAGCCTGAGCCATCTGGCACACAGAAAACACAGCCTTGAAGAACAATTCCTTCAGTTAACCTCTAACAAACCTTCAAACTAATCGCCATGAAACGTCTTTTATCAATAGAACTCCAGAAATTATGGAGAAACAGAGCCAGTAAAATACTTGTCATTACTTACTTTGTATTACTGTCTTTGATAGCCCTTTTGGCTTCGGTTAATTTTAGCATAATCGGCCTTGATTTCCGTTTTGCAGACCTTGGGATATTCAACTTCCCGTTCATCTGGCATGCAAATACCTGGCTGGCGGCAATACTTAAAATATTCCTTGCTATTGTAATCGTATCGATGATGGCAAATGAATATACATACGGCACGCTAAAGCAAAACCTGATAGACGGATTGAGCAAGAAAGAATTTGTATTATCTAAAGTACTGACTGTAACCCTGTTTGCCCTTATCTCAACGTTTTTTGTTTTTGTAATGACGCTCATATTAGGTTATTCCTTCTCTTCGTATACAGAAGCCGCTATAGTATTTTCTGACCTTCAGTATATTGGAGCTTACTTTATTAAATTGGTGGCTTTCTTTTCGTTTTGTCTTTTCCTTGGGGTATGGGTAAAACGTTCTGCTTTTGCTATTGGTTTCATCCTACTGTGGTCTATAGGGGAACAGGTTATTCAGGGACTGCTATATAAATTTGTGTTTGAAACAAGGGATGCCCTGAATCAGGTAGCGCAATTCCTGCCTTTGGAATCTATGAGCAACCTGGTAAAAGAACCTATATCGCGTTTTCAGCTATATAAAACGATAGAAAACCAGATTGGCGGTCAGTCAAGCCTTAAGGATTATGATATTCACTGGTATCAGATTGCTATTGTACTTTTCTGGACAGGATTCTTCATCTACATGTCTTACAGGATTCTTAAAAAAAGAGATTTGTAATATTTTTAATACGCAAAACACCAAAAGGGAGGATTATTGATAAAATAGCCTCCCTTTTTTAATTTAACTCAAAATTAACTTAATGTAAATCAATATATTTACGGCAAGAAAAATTATATTACCCTTGCTATGAAAACCCTATTTACATTAACTATGCTATTTTTATGTGGCATAACGCCGCTATTGGCACAAAATGACTGCTCCGATGCCATTACCGTATGCGGAAATACCGGTTTTACAGGTCTTAATGCTACAGGCGGAGGAAATACAGATGAAATTACTCCCGGAAATAATGACTGCGGTGTTGATTCTGAAGCTAATAGTGTTTGGTTACGACTGCCTATAAACACCGGCGGAACGTTAGGTTTTACCCTCACACCTCTTAATCCGGATTTAAATATTGATTTTGATTTCTACATCTTTGGCCCTAACTCTACATGCGGAAATCTTGGCCATACCATACGATGCTCTACTACAAATCCTGCAGCCGCAGGTTCTATTTCAAACCAAACCGGAATGAATGATGTTGAAACAGATACATCTGAAGGACCGGGTCCGTTTGGGAACAATTTTTTGCAATGGCTTACTGTTCAGCCGGGCGAAGTGTATTATTTGGTAATAGACAGACCATTAAATCCAAGTGGTGTAACTTTAGATAGTGATTTTTCACTGGAATGGACAGGTACCGCCACATTTTATGCTTCACCTGAATTTACCAATCCACAGATACAGTCTACTGACATTGTAAAATGTGATGATGATGCTATAGACGACCAGATGACCGAATTTAACCTTAGGGCTAATGAGGCTATGTTTATAGCGGGTCAGTCTGATGTAGTGCTTACCTATCATAATAGTATAAATGATGTGATTACGGGAGAAAATCCTATTCCAAATCCTTCTTCATATATAAACACCAGTAACCCTGAAACCATTTACATGAGAATGAGCAGGACTACTACCGAATGTTTTGTAACTGACCAGTTTCAAATTGAAGTAACCAACCCTGTAGTTGCCGGAGAACCTAACGATCTTGCCATATGCGATTTTAACGAAACCGGTAAACAAAAATTCAATCTGGCATCGAATAATTCGTTGATAAGAAACGGAAATACAACAACCTCCGTAACCTATTATGCCTCTCAGAATGATGCCCAACAGGAAATAAATCCATTACCAGCTGTGTATGAAACCGCAACTGCTACAATATGGGCAAGGCTTGAAAGCACAGGAAATTGTCAGGGGCACGATATAACATCGTTTACGGTGACAGTAACGCCACTTCCTGATATTATATATACACTCGACGTTAAAGACCTGAGTGAAGATGACAACGCTATTACCGTTGTAATGGAAGATGAACAGGATTATGAATTTGCAATAGACAATGGTTCCTATAGCAGTAATCCAACATTTACAGGATTAGAGACCGGTCCACATACGGTTTACATAAGAGCAAAAAGCGGTTGCAAAACGGTAAGTGGAGAAGTAATTATATTAAATTACCCTAAATTCTTTACCCCTAACGGAGATAATGAAAATGAAGTCTGGCATATACCTTACCTTAACCTTCAGCCTAATGCCCAGGTTACCATTTTCGATCGTTATGGAAAAATCATTACCGGCTTTACAGGCAGTGGCAGTTGGGATGGCACCTTTAATGATGCTAAGCTCCCTGCAACCGACTATTGGTTTGTTTTACAACTGAATACAGGGCGAATAATCAGAGGCCATTTTTCCATGATCAGATAATTTTTCCTATTTTTATTGAAAAAATAACATTGCTATGCTGTGAAAATTATCTCTACGATAATATTGTTGCTTTTTTTTGGCATCACTGCTTATGCCCAAAACGATTGTCCCGATGCTATTATAGTATGTGGGGATGCTAACTATTATGATCTTGAAGCACAAGGCGCAGGGCAAAGTCCTCATGAAATTACGCCTGATAATGCTTGCTTATCTCCTGGTGGTTTTGGAGGCGAAAACAACAGCATTTGGTTAAAAATCCTGATAAATCAGGGAGGTACGCTTGGGTTTATACTAACGCCCGAAGAAACAGCCCCTGTTACAGACTTTGACTTTTGGATGTTTGGCCCTGATGTTGAGTGCAATGCCCTTGGTACCTCGATTCGATGCTCAACCACTAATCCCGGTGCTGCAGGATTATCATACCTCACCACCGGCATGAATGAGTTTGAGACCGATTTCTCTGAGGGCCCAAATGGAGACGGTAATGCTTTTGTACAATGGCTTACGGTACAGGATAATGAAACCTATTATCTGATTGTAGACAGGCCACACGGTTCAGGAAATTTCTCTATGGAATGGACAGGTACTGCTACTTTTCATACCGTTCCTGTATTTTTGAATCCGAATAACATCAATACAGACATCCACCTATGTGATAAAGATGGTGTAAACGATGAGACTACCCTATTCGACCTTACTGTACACGAGGCAATGTTTTTGGGGACTCAAAGCCCAATGGCAGTAACATATCACCTATCTCATAATGATTCTACTAACGGGATAAATGCAATAGCTGCCCCTCAGGCATATCCTAATGTCCAGAATCCTCAAATTATATATATGAGGATGACTAATGTGATAACCGGCTGTTTTAGCACTGAAACGCTCAACATCATAGTTGACCCTCCTATGGATACGGGGATACCCATAGATCTTTTTTTATGTGATACTGATGAAAATGGAATCAGGGAGTTTGACCTCAGCCAGAATGACACAAATGTTCGCAATGTAAATCCGGCTTCAACTACGGTTACTTATCATACATCACAGGCAGAGGCTTTAAGTGGCGACAATCCTGTGGGACCTCTATTTACAAATACGACACCTTATCAGCAAACGCTTTGGAGCAGGCTTACCGACAGTGATGGTTGCTTCAGTTATGATTTTTATTCGTTTGATGTCGTTGTAAACCCTTTACCTGCTTTTAACAATCCCGACAATATCCTTCTGGATATTGTACAATGTGACAATGATGGCATAAATGATAACACAACCCTGTTTGATCTTACCATCCATGCTGCAATGCTCACAAATTCGCAAAGTAATTTAGGGATTACCTACTACACGAACCCTAACGATGCAGAAGGCGGCAATAATCCAATAACAACACCTGAGTCATATGCTAACATTTCAGATCCGCAAACCATATATATGCGTATGCTCAATTCTGATACAGGTTGCTATGACACCCTTCCTTTTACGATAGCCATTGAACGTATCCCGACAGGAACACCAAACAATCTCGCACTTTGTGACATTGATGAAAATGGATTCAGGGAATTTGACCTGTCCGGGAATAACGATCCTATACTCGGCACAGAAACAGGAGCGACGGTAACTTTTCATATCTCTGAAGCCGATGCCCGTACTGGCGCTAATTCTATCGGGACAACCTATACTAATACAGTAGCTTATGAAACCGAAACGATCTGGGCCAGGCTGCAAAAAGATTTTGGCCCCTGCGTAGGCTACGGAGTAGTTTCATTTACTATTTCGGTCATACCACTGCCCGAAATCCGAAATCCGGAGAACATCTCTTTTGATCAGATTAAATGTGACCTGGATGGAATTAATGACAATTCAACCGAATTTGATCTTACGTATTACGAAGTCATTATGAAGGGTAATCAGGCTAATGTTACTATCAGCCATTACTTAACCCAGCAGGATGCCGAAGAAGGTATTAATCCTATTCCCAACCCAACGGCATTTGCCAATACACTTAACCCTCAGACTATATATTTCAGGCTTTATGATTCGGTTACACAATGCCATAAGACCGGAAGTTACCAGATAGGTATCCTGCCGATACCTCGAATAGATTTTCAGCCACCACTTTTGGTATGTGATGTAAACAATGATGGCCATGCCGAATTTAACCTCGACCCTATAATTCAGCAAATCACTGATGATCTGGATAGTGCTGTGGTTACTATGCACGTAACCTTTGACGACGCTGTTCATGGTGTTAATGACATTACCAATACAAATGCATATCCGAATATTAATGCCGGCACCCAAATCATATACATCCGGGCAGAATCAGCTCTTGGGTGCATTGATGTAGAACCGCTACAGCTTATTGCAAGTCCGATACCGGTAGCTACAACACCAACCGATTACCCACTTTGTGATAACGGTGCAAATGATACTGATGGCGAGGCAACATTTAACCTGAATACCAAAACCGGCGAAATACTAAACGGTTTGGATCCTTCAGAATACAGTGTAAGCTTTTATAACAGCCTTAACGATGCTACAGCAGGAACTCCTCAAATTCCTAATCCGCAAAACTATACTTCCGGCAATACAACAATCTGGGCGAGGGTCACCAATGCTACGACCGGCTGTTTTGACATTGTGAGTTTTGAGCTGATTGTAAATGAGCTACCTGTGCTGATTACCAATCAAAGTACTTATACCCTTTGCGATAATACAACTCCTGTTGAAGTTGAAACGTTCGACCTGACCTCAAAAATACCAGACTATATAAGCAACGAAAATGGCATTGCTGTTACTTTTCACCATACTTTTAATGATGCTGAAGTAGGGACTAATGCAATTGCAAATCCAGCTTCATACCAAAATACCTCTCCGGGTGTAGAAACTATTTTTATACGTTTCACCATTGAAGACACACAGTGTTATAGAATTGGTTTTCTTGACGTAAGGATACATCCTTTGCCTATAATCCTCGAACCTGCCACAGAAGACCTGACGGTATGTGATACCAACGGTTCCGGAATTGGTGAGTTTGATCTGGATTCGCTTATTGAGGATATGCAAAACGGGGAACCCGGCTTAGTGATCAGCTTTCACGAAACTGAACTTGATGCCAAAAATGGTATTAATGCCATCCCGAATACAACCAACTATATAAACCCTACTCCTACGCAGCAAATTTTGTGGGTAAGAGTTACCGAACCGGAGTTTGGCTGTTTTAACACCTTCATGATTACCCTTCATGTAGAGCCAGCACCACAGGCCCCTGCACTGGAAGACCTTGTATACTGTGATGATACGGACAACAACGGCCAGGACGGCAGAAGGCAGGTAGACCTTACGGTACAGAATGCTGTGATTGAAGCGGCCCTGG
>QFQM01000511.1 GCA_003243255.1 Flavobacterium psychrophilum
GTCAATATATCCATACAGATTATTTTTCATAACCATGATCCATCCGTCTTTAAACTTATCGGTTTTATAAATTTGCTCATATAGAGGTCTTGCCATTTCATTGCCATCAGTATCAATAAGCCCCATAAGCCCATTTTTGGTTACAATAGCCATATCGCTGCAATATTCGCCAAAATCGCCGATACTATCATACACAGGGGCAATTATTTCCATTCCTGTTTCGTCCAGGTAACCAATCTGATTATCACGGTACACTTTTGTCCAGCCGGGAGGCGTTTTTGATTGTGTTTTTTCCTGAGCATAAGCTATCAGGCTAAGCATAAATAATGTTGAGGTCAGTAAAATCTTCATGATAAATAGTTTTAAATAATGCTGTTTATTATAAAGACGCGGCTGTTTTAAAAAGGGTTGGAATTGCCATAAAAAAATCCGCCACAATGGGCGGATTTATAGTGATGAGTTACTGTTAACTTAAAACTGTCAACCGTAAACTATTTCGACATTTCAGTAAAATGCTTGTAGAATAAAGGAATGGTTTCAATACCTTTCATGTAGTTAAAGATACCGTAGTGCTCGTTTGGCGAGTGGATGGCATCACTGTCAAGGCCAAAGCCCATCATGATGGTTTTGCTCTTCAGTTCTTTCTCGAACAGGGCAACGATAGGAATACTACCTCCCGAACGCACAGGGATTGGCTTAATGCCAAAGCTTTCTTCATAAGCGGCAGCTGCGGCTTTGTAACCAATACTGTCAATTGGCGTAACATAGGCCTGACCACCGTGATGAGGTGTTACTTTTACTTTTACTCCTTTAGGCGCAAGGCTGATAAAGTGTTTTGTGAAAAGTTCTGTGATTTCATTCCAGTCCTGATCCGGAACCAAACGCATCGATATTTTAGCAAATGCTTTGCTGGCAATAACCGTTTTGGCACCTTCACCGGTATAACCACCCCAAATACCGTTTACGTCAAGCGTAGGGCGGATAGAGTTTCTTTCGTTAGTTGTGTATGTAGCTTCTCCATATACATCTTCTATGTCAAGGGCTTTTTTGTAAGCATCAAGAGAAAATGGAGCTTTAGCCATTTCGTCTCTTTCTTCGCGTGAAAGCTCTTCTACTCTGTCATAGAAGCCCGGTATAGTAATGTGGTTGTTCTCATCGTGAAGCTGAGCGATCATCTTAGCCAGAATGTTGATTGGGTTAGCTACAGCACCACCATAAAGACCTGAGTGCAGGTCGCGGTTAGGACCTGTAACTTCAACCTCTACATAACTAAGTCCGCGAAGGCCTGTAGTGATAGATGGCTGCTGGTTAGAGATCATTCCTGTATCAGAGATAAGGATAACATCATTTTTAAGTTTCTCCTGATTGCGCTCTACGAACCAGCTAAGGCTAGGTGATCCAACTTCTTCCTCTCCTTCGATCATGAATTTCACGTTACAAGGCAGGCAGTTGTTAGCAATCATATATTCAAATGCCTTAACGTGCATATACATCTGGCCTTTGTCGTCACACGCACCACGGGCAAATATGGCTCCCTCAGGGTGAAGTTCTGTTGTTTTGATAACCGGTTCGAATGGAGGAGAAGTCCATAATTCGATTGGATCTGCCGGCTGAACATCATAGTGTCCGTATACTAATACGGTAGGAAGTGCAGGGTCGATTGTTTTTTCTCCGTAAACAATAGGGTAACCCGGAGTTTCGCAAAGTTCAACTTTATCGCAACCTGCTTTTTCAAGGCTTACTTTTACAGCTTCGGCAGTATTTATTACATCTTGCGAATAAGCGCTGTCAGCACTTACCGATGGTATTTTTAGTAACTCAATAAGTTCATTCAAAAATCTTTCTTTATTTTCCTGAACGTAATTTTTTATGTTATCCATTATAAATTAGTGATATACGATTTACATGCAAAAATAAGGAAAAAATAATTTTAAATTTTCCCTGAATTTACTTTGAAAGTTTAAAAACAGTCGTATATTTGCACCCGTAATAATGAAACACAAAATCAGTTTTATTATCTGC
>QFQM01000512.1 GCA_003243255.1 Flavobacterium psychrophilum
GCCACGATCACACCTGTATATCCGGCAAAGAGCACAAAATTATCGAAGACCATTAACTTGCTTCTTAGATAAAATTCCTGAACGAACGAAGTACGATAGTAATCGATCATAAAAGAAAAGGTGGATTGTTCGGGAGTAAACGTTCGTCCATACCACAGTACCATCATGATGAAAGCAGGTAGAACCACCCAGATCCGGCTTAAAAATGAACGTATATTTTTTGATTGAAAAAAAGACAGAACACCTATTAGAAACAAAGAAAATAATAGACCCAATATGTGAATAGAGAACAAGAGCATTAATAGCAGCGCTACCACCAGCCTTGACCAATGTTTGTCGATGCACAACAAATAGAAAGTTAACAATACGAAGGGGATAACCATGGTGAACCCAGCAAAACCAAAAGACACATTGTAATTGAAAATTAATAACAGAGAAAGAAAAGAGAATTTCCAGTTTCCACCCAGGTGACGGATGATGATAAATGTCATGAATGGTAATAAAATACAATACAGCAGGTAATAGATCTTGTTCCCTAATTCAACAGATGGGAAGATACTACAGAAGAGGTAATGGAATGAATTAGGATTAATGCCTGACTCGATCTGATACACCCGCTGAATATTGATGTCGGACGAAAATTTGTAAATAGTTGCTTCGGCCAGGTGGTTGGGTAAATCGATGAAAGGAAAAATAGTCTGACTGACGATCAAATAAAGATAAGCGGCAATGATGAAGGCAAACAGAGCGTAAACAATTTTCATAGATGATAGATGATCAGGTAGAATACGGCCACCCACCCCGCTACAATAAAGCGAATGAAATTATCAGTATAGAGAATTTTAGTAGGGGAGCCGCTCTTGTTTTCAACCAGAGTGATTTGAAGATAGCGCATTATGCCTGCAATAACAAAAATGGAAGTAAGGTAGAGGTGCTGGGAATGAAAGCGACTGATCACCTCAGGAGAGATGACATACATGAGATAAGCAACAATAATGACAGCAGAAATCATCATGAGCACTGCATTGATGTAATCCAGATTATAATGTTCAATGGATTTTCTCATGATCTTGCCTGACTGCTCAAAAACGATCAGGTCATCTCTTCTTTTAGCAATTGCCAGAAAAAGTGCGAGGAGGAAAATCATCACTACCATCCACTGTGACACCTGCACGCCCGCCACCAGGCCACCTGCTATGGTCCGCAATACAAAACCCGTGGCAACGATCAGGATATCCAGAATGGAGATTTTTTTGAGTCCGAAGGAATAGGCCAGGTTTAAAAAGAAATAGAACAGTATAATAAAGCAGAAATAGTAATTGGAGGTAGAGTAAGCCAGAAGTAGTCCCGAGATTAAAGACAGACCGAAGAGTATCAGGGCTTGAGGAACAGTTACTTCTCCGGAGGCAAGTGGTCTTTTGTTCTTTGTAGGGTGCTGGCGGTCAGAATCGATGTCTTTAAGGTCATTAATGACATAGATTGCGCTAGCGGTAAAACAAAAACTGAGGAATGCGAGGACGGTATGTTTCAGTTTTAATTCGTCAGCCAATTCACCGGAAAAGAAGATGGGGATAAACAAAAACAGATTTTTCACCCATTGCCCTGGTCTGAGTAGGCGTATCAGGGCCAAGCTTTTTCGCATTTATTACACTATTTTTATTCGAAGGTATTAATTTGCATCAGATTAACCTACAAAACCCCAAACCTTGAATGCTTCGTTAAAAAAAATACTGATACTCTTCTTTTTTTCTATCCTTACCTTTTCGATCAGTAACTATCTCCTCAACGGTTCTGTAGGTGACGAATTTTATCTGGCGGGTGAATTGAAGACACCTCCCGACTCCTTGTACCGATGGAGTATTGGTAAAGAAGCACCTTTCAAGTATCGTATGCTTCACCGTGTTGTAGTAGAAGGGACGTATTCAGCGTTAAAGCAACATTCGGATGATAATGATTTGTTTTTCCATGTTTATGCTGCCTACGCCTTCTTTTTTCAAACCTTTGCGATCTTTCTGTTTTATT
>QFQM01000004.1 GCA_003243255.1 Flavobacterium psychrophilum
ATGGATCATCGAAATGCTCCACTGGTAGCTGCGCATACGCAAAAAAGGACATCAACAATCCGAAGATCATTAAAGTAATTTTTTTCATAATTTATGGTTTAGCTAAATTTAATCTCCAAATTTAAAAAAATATAACATATACATAACAATTTAGTGAAATTTAACATATTTTCTGTAAAAAGGTGTTTTTACAGACGATTTAAAAATCTTATCCCCTATTTTTCGTAATTTTACATCTTTTATCACAAGATATGCTTGAAAAAGAGACAATTAAATTTGAGAGGACCGTTGTCGCAGGGGTGATTACTCAGTCGCAAAGTGAAGAAAAGCTTAACGAATACCTTGATGAATTAGATTTCTTAACATTTACCGCTGGCGGTGAGGTTGTTAGGCGATTCTCACAAAAGATGGACCGCCCTAACCCAAAAACTTTCCTTGGAACCGGTAAGATCGAAGAAATCAACACCTATATTAAGGAGAACAATATTTCTACCATAATATTTGACGACGAACTTACACCCGCTCAGCAAAAAAACCTGCAGCGCGTTTTCGAGATAAAGGTACTGGACAGGACTAACCTTATTCTTGATATTTTTGCCCAAAGGGCACAAACTTCATATGCCCGTACCCAGGTAGAACTAGCACAGTATCAATACCTGTTACCAAGGCTATCCGGTATGTGGACCCACCTTGAGCGCCAGCGTGGAGGTATCGGTATGCGAGGCCCCGGTGAAACAGAGATCGAAACCGACAGACGTATCGTGCGCGATCGTATCGCATTGCTGAAAGATAAAATTCGCACTATAGACAGGCAAATGGCTGTACAACGCAGCAACCGTGGCGCTATGGTAAGGGTTGCTCTTGTGGGTTATACCAATGTGGGTAAATCTACCCTTATGAATGTTATCAGTAAAAGTGAAGTGTTCGTAGAAAATAAACTTTTCGCAACGCTGGACACAACTGTGCGTAAAGTGGTTATCAAAAACCTTCCTTTCTTATTATCAGATACTGTAGGATTCATCAGAAAACTACCTACGCAACTTATCGAATCGTTTAAAAGTACGCTTGACGAGGTTCGCGAAGCCGATTTGCTATTGCATGTAGTTGACATTTCGCATCCGGAATTCGAAGACCATATTGCATCGGTAAACCAAATCCTTCAGGATATTAAGAGCATCGATAAGCCTACCATTATGGTATTTAATAAAATTGATGCATACAAACCGCAAACCATAGATCCTGACGACCTGATGACTGAAAGAACGTCACGCCATTATTCTATTGATGAATGGAGGGCAACCTGGATGAGTAATGTGGGCGAAAAGAATGCACTGTTCATATCAGCCGTAAACAAAGAGAACTTTGAAGAGTTCAGGGAAAAGGTTTATGAAGCGGTAAGAGAAATACATATAACACGCTTTCCTTATAACAAATTCCTTTATCCTGATTATAAAGAGAATTTCGCTGAAGAAAAAGAGTAAACAAAAAGCCCATCTAAAGATGGGCTTTCTCATATATCAAGTATAAACTATTAAAATCCATAATTAGCCGCTACACCAAATACCTGCCTAACCTGAAGCCCCTTATAAGCATTGTCGTCATATATGGTCTGGAATGAAAGGTTTGTAGTAAGATAACGGTTAACCCTAAGAACGATATTCAGCTGATAGTTGATATCCACATTCTGAGGGTCTTCAAGATAATTGGAATACAATCCAAGTATATTCTCAAAAGTTACATTAGCGATCACATCCAGTTTATAGTACATACTAGCACTAAAACCCAACTCATAACGCATTGACTCTCCTTCCTTCACGCCAAAATAGGCTTCATCGGGAAGTGTGTAGCTTGCATCCACAAAAGTGAATTTAGATGTTGCAGGAGAAAGGTTGATATAAAAATTATCATCTCTTTTATACAACATCCCCGGACCTAACAACAGATACCCCGGTGACATGAAGTTTGTATATTCTTCCCTCGTTTCTGCCCCAAACTCATCCTTATCATAATTGTAACCCTTGGTAAACTGTGTCCTGAAGTTCATTAAAAAGGAGTACGACCATCTTTCTGTTGCCTTTCGGCCCAAGATTGAATTGTATTCAAAGCGGTCGTCAGTTTTTTTGGCAAACGATGAGTTTCTGGTCTTTACAATACCATAAGACGCTATTACCTTATTATCCCAGCTCCAGTTGCCTTTTTTGTAATTGAAATCATAGTTAATACCCAAAGTTCCCGAGATGTTATTTTCACCTCCGGCAACCCAGTTATCAAAAGTAGACTGATTAAAAAGTAATGATGCAGTTCCGTTAGTATACCATGGCCCGATGGTATCTTTAGGAACTAATTTCTGGGCTTCGCTTTGTTGTGCATTGGCGCTTAAAACGCCTATAAAACACAACACTAAAAGTAGATTTCTCCTCATAATTAATTGCTGTTTACACAAATATAACCAATTATGAGAAGACCTCCCCGCTCTTTATTCTTAAAATGAAGTTACTTTTTTTTATATAAAGGTACTGATGAGCATGCTTCACCAAACATAATGCTCTTGGCAACCGGCATTAGTTTTTGCGTAGCCATTACATAAGCTTCCTGCGGTACAGGTTTGCGTGAACAGCCTTTTATAATTACCGGCTTACCTTCATATTCGCTCACATCAAGTTTGTTAATAATATCCCTGTATAACTGAATATTTATTTCTTCGGCACTGCCCTGTACAACACTTTTTGCAAAAGGCTGCAAATAAGTAGTGATCAGCATATAGGCCCAAGCAGGCACAATAGCATCGGTACTGCAATATAAGGCTACAAACTTGTCATTATATTGTTCCCAGTCGTAGTTTTTTAGTGCATCACGAAACTCTTTTTCACGCAATACAAAACCTTCCCACAACCAGGTGGATATATCTATACCTGCACGCTCGCCCTCAGGGTAATAATCTTCAAGGTCAAATACCTGAAGTACACTGTTGGCAACGCGATTTATTATTTCTTCTTCCATCTTTAAGTTCCGTGTTTAAGGTTTAAAGTTGCTTACTCAGGCTCTTAAACCAAACGATTCCATATAGGTTAGCAACTGTAAACGGTTAACTTATAACTGTAAACTAATTAAAGCATTCCCAGCTCCAGCTTAGCCTCTTCACTCATAAGGTCGCGGCTCCATGGCGGGTCGAAGGTAATCTCAACCTCGGCAGCACTAACACCTTCAATCTTTTTTATCTTCTCTTCTACTTCCATCGGAAGGCTTTCTGCCACAGGGCAGTTAGGCGATGTAAGTGTCATAAGTATTTTCACTTCGTTATCAGTATTAACCATAACGTCATAAATAAGCCCGAGTTCGTAGATATCTACCGGAATCTCAGGGTCATATATTGTTTTAAGCACCTTAACGATGTCTTCGCCTAATTGTGCAGTGTCTATTTCTTGTTCCATAGTTCTATTAGCTTTTGGCACTAAAGGCCAGTGCATACATTTTAATTTGTTTGATCATCGATACCAGCCCGTTGGCTCGTGTTGGCGAAAGATGTTCTTTCAGCCCAATCTGGTCAATAAACTCAGTATCAGCATCCAGTATATCTGCCGGTTTCTGGTTAGAGAACACACGGATTAAAATAGCAATGATACCTTTTGTCAGTATCGCATCACTATCAGCCGTAAATACTACATTTCCATCCTGCTGCTCACCATGAAGCCAAACCTTACTCTGGCAGCCTTTAATGATGTTTTCGTCAGTTTTGTATTGTTCTTCAACTAACGGAAGCGAGTTACCCAGATCAATCACATACTGGTAACGCTCTTCCCAATCATCAAACATTGAGAACTCGTCAATAATCTCTTCCTGTATTTCTTTAATATTCATTCTGTTATTTAGTATTCAGGTCAGATAGTGAAACTATTTTATTTACCAACGACGCAATCTCGGCAGGAGGGTTTCCATGATCAAAGGTCGCGCTTCGGTATTCTTTTCCTTCTTTAATCACCTTCACATTAGCCGCAAGAGCAGCATCAGCATGATTTTTATTGGATGGTGCTTTCACATCATGCAGCCCGTCAAGGTTTAATTTCCCGGCAGCAGCTACAAGTTTATCCCAATCACCCTTTGCTATGGGTTTGCTCACTACATCCTTCATGTCACGGTCTTTAACAGTAACAACACTGTCCTTTGTTACTACAACCTTTTTATAAGCACCTCTTGTCATTGCCTCATATTCAAATGACAACGAATTTGTTACCGATTTTGTATCGGCAGCATTGCTCTGTGCTGCCTTTTTTGTAGAACAGCCTACTGCAAGCATAATGGTGAATAGTACTAATGCAATCTTTTTCATAGTTGAATTGTTTGTTTTTATTTTTTATCCCAGCATTCGCTGAGCTTTAAGCACTGCCTGTACCAGTGCGTCTATTTCTTCTTTAGTGTTGTAAAACGCAAAGGATGCCCTTACCGTACCCGGAATATCAAAAAAGCTCATAACCGGTTGTGTACAGTGGTGCCCTGTGCGAACTGCAATACCCATTTTATCTACAATTGCACCAATATCATACGGGTGGATGTTACCCACATTGAATGATATTACCGATGTTTTTTTCGCTGCCGTACCTACAATTTTAAGATCTTGTATCTCTAAAAGCTTTTCAGTACCGTAATGCAGCAGTTCATTTTCATAAGCCGCAATGTTGTCAAGGCCTATTGAATTAAGATAATCAATTGCTGTGCCAAGCACTATTCCACCCTCTATGTGTGGCGTTCCTGCTTCAAATTTATGTGGAAGTCCTGCATAGGTAGTTTTTTCAAACGTAACCTCTTTTATCATTTCACCCCCACCCTGATATGGCGGAAGTTTTTCTAACCATTCTTCTTTACCATAAAGAATACCTGACCCTGTAGGACCGCACGCCTTATGTCCTGAAAAAGCATAAAAATCGCAATCCAGTGCCTGAACGTCTATCTTTAAATGCGGAGCAGCCTGGGCACCGTCTATAAATACGGCTGCGCCAACAGCATGTGCTTTTTTTATGATATGCTCAATCGGATTAATAGTACCCAGCGAGTTAGAGATATGGTTAACCGAAACGATCTTTGTCTTATCGGTAAGCAGGCGTTCGAATTCTTCAATGATAAGTTCACCATCCTGGTTCATTGGTATTACAACCAGTTTAGCTCCGGTACGTTCGCAAAGCATCTGCCATGGCACAATATTGCTGTGATGCTCCATTGCCGATATCATTACCTCATCACCGGCCTTTACAAAAGCAGCAAAACCATTAGCCACAAGATTAATTCCATGAGTAGTACCTGCCGTAAACAAAACCTCGTGGGCATGTTTGGCATTCATGTGCTTTTGAATAGTTTGGCGCGAAACCTCATAGGCATCGGTTGCCAGCTGGCTCAGGGTGTGCACACCACGGTGAATATTCGCATTTATTGTACTGTAATAGTTACTGATCGCATCTATTACCAGCTGTGGTTTTTGCGAGGTCGCGGCATTGTCAAAATAAACCAGCGGTTTTCCGTTTACCGTCTGGGTAAGTATAGGGAAGTCGTTCCTGACTTTTTGTATATCTAACATTGGGTATTTCCTGTTTTGCTTAACCCTTAGGGAAGCGTATGATAAAATTCCATGCAAATTTACGGCATGTTTTTTTAATAATGGTTTTTTGGCATAACATTTAAGAATAGCACTATAGCCAAATATAGTTTTACTCTATACCTTCGCTAAACATATTTATAAACTCCTGTAATGCTTTTGATGATGGCTCATTATTTTTGGAAATGAGCAAAGTAGTCATAGAACCAAGCTCTTTATTCATAGAAAATGTATTGATTTTTCTTTCCTTATAATAATCCTCCATCACTTTCGCAGGAAGAATGCTTATACCCAAACCGGCCTCGACAAAATTGACTATCCCTTCGAGCGAATTGACCACTATTGCCTTGTATTGCACCACACCCTGGGAGCTGAGCCATGACTCAAGTCTTTCCCTGAATATGCAGCCCTGGTCAAAAACCACAATTTTAAGAACCTCAGAGCGGCTTAGGTAGGATTTCATATTTTTTGCATTTTCCGGAGCAAGTATCAGCAGTTTTTCTTCAGCGATTACCTCATGATTAAGGCCTGCCATACTGATGGGGGCCGAAACAAATGCGGCATCAAGCTTATACTCCAAAACATCTTTTATCAGTTCAGCCCGCATGGCCGATTTGAATTCGAGTTCTACTTTTGGATGGATATCTGCAAAGCGATTCAGTATATCAGGCACCTTCAGGGACATTGTGGTTTCTATACAGCCTATTTTTAAAGAACCCGAAACCTCATCAGAGTCCAGCATCTCTCTTTTGGCTTCATCAATCAGGTTCGTTAACCGTTTGCTATAGCTCATTAAAACCTCCCCTGCTTCAGTAAGGCTCACTTTTCTGGCATTACGTTCAAAAAGAGATGCACCAAATTCCTCTTCCAGCACACGTATACGCGCCGTAACATTAGACTGAACGGTAAACATTGCTTCGGCAGCTTTTGTAAAACTTTTATGGGAAGCTACAGCTTCAAATATTTTCAGATCGTTTGTATTCATAAATCACAAATAATGATTTTATATATCATTATAAATCGTTTTTAGGAATCAAATTTCATTAATAATTTTGACATTTCAAAACATAACTATATGAAAAACAAAATCTTTTTAAATCTGTCGGTCATATTATTACTATTGACAGGCATTGTAGCGCATTCACAAAAAAATAAAACCTCAGAACAGAAAAATATGAAAACAATCCCTATTTATGGCAAAACGATAGCTGCAAACGGAATTAATGTATACTATCGCGAATCTGGCCCGAAAGACGCACCCGTACTGTTATTGCTGCATGGTTATCCTACCTCATCATTTATGTTCAGGAACCTTATTCCTCAGCTTAACAAAAAATACCACATCATTGCGCCCGATCTTCCCGGTTTTGGTTTTACCGATATGCCGCCACGCGACAAATTTGCATATACCTTTGATAATTTTGCGGCGACAATGCAGGATTTTATAAACCAGCTTGGACTGAAACGCTTTGCTATTTACGTATTTGATTATGGAGCACCTACCGGATACAGACTTGCTATGGCAAATCCTGAAAAGATTACCGGTATCATTTCGCAAAACGGCAATGCCTATGAAGAAGGTCTTAGCGATGGATGGAATCCGATCAGGAAATATTGGGAAAACCCAACTACTGAAAACCGCAATTCACTGAAAGAATTTGTCGAACTCAAGATTACACGCTGGCAGTATGAAGAAGGTGTAGCCGATAAAAGCCTGATAGCCCCCGAAACTTACACTTTGGACCAACATTTCCTCGACCGCCCAGGCAGTGCCGACATTCAGCTTGATATATTGCTTGACTACAGAACCAACGTAAAGCTCTATCCTGCATTTCACGATTACTTTAAAAAATACCAGCCTAAATTTCTTGCGGTTTGGGGCGATAAAGACCCTTATTTCCTTCCGGCAGGAGCAAAAGCCTATAAAAAAGATATCCCTGATGCTGCCATTAAGTTTTTTGACACCGGACATTTTGCATTGGAAACCCATGCAAATGAAATAGCCGAAGAAATATTGAAATTCATGGCAACACTTCCTCAATAAAACAATATCAAATTTTTAAAAAAGGCGAAATTAATTTTTCGCCTTTTTGCTTTTAGCAGAAGCATCAATCACCCTGTTTTCCTGAATTTATGCCTTAAGAGGATTTTGTAACAAATCTTAAACGCCAGACAATCTAAATTTAACCCTATTTACCTTTGAGAATAGGGATTTATGAAGTAAGTTTGCGCTTTATTTAGATTTATTATAAACAACCAATTGCTTTTCTTATGAGAAAATTCAAACACATAATGATGCTTGCCTTTGTTTTAACGGCTGCTGTATCATGCAAAAAAGAAGAAAAAACAACGGAAGAAACTACAGTAACAACAGATACTGTAGCTGCTGCAAAAACTGAAAAAATCGTTTCGCTTAACGGTGCTGTAACCGAGATTGTTGCTGCACTTGGCCACGAAAAAGAAATTGTAGGAACTGATGTTACAAGTACTTACCCTGAAAGCCTTAAAACTACAGCTAAAGATCTTGGGCACGTTCGTTCGATCTCTATTGAGTCGATTATGGCACTTCAGCCAACAATTATCCTGGCTACAGATAAAGACCTGAGCCCTGAACTTATCGAAAAAATCAAAAAATCAGGTGTTAAGGCAGAAGTTTTCACTCAGGATTTCTCTCCTGAAGGAACTAAAAAGCTTATCGCTGATGTAGCTAAAGCGCTTAACCATGCTGACTACAAAGCCCTTGAAGAAAAAATTGACACAGACCTAAAGGCTGTAAAACCAATCGCTGCTGCGCCTAAAGTATTGTTCATCTATGCACGTGGTGCTAACATGATGATGGTGAGCGGTACAGATACCCCAGTAGAAAAAGCAATTACGCTTGCAGGTGGTAAAAATGCAGTAACTGATTTTGCTGACTTTAAACCTCTTACTCCTGAAGCACTTATAAAAGGTAACCCTGATGTTATCCTTATGTTTGATTCAGGTATCGGAAGCCTTGGCGGACCTCAGGGTGTACTAAAAATACCCGGAGTTGATAAAACCAATGCAGGTAAAAACAAAAAAATTATATCTATGGACGGTGCACTGCTTTCAGGCTTTGGACCACGTTTAGGCGAGGGAGTTGCAAAACTGAACAGCCTGTTACTTGAGAATGCAAAATAAACTTTCTATATATCTCACAGGTAGCTTACTACTGCTGGCAGTGCTGGCAGTAGTTTCGCTATTTACGGGAGTTTACGTTTTTGAAAAAAGTTCGTTCGTTGAAATTTTCAGCGGTATAATAAATAATGATGGTACTGTATCGCAAAGTGACCGCTTTGTGCTTATGGACCTCAGGCTGCCACGCATTGTTATGGGAATACTCATAGGCAGTGCGCTTGCCGTTTCGGGAACCTGCCTTCAGGGTATGTTCCGTAACCCGCTTGCCTCTCCCGATTTGCTTGGCATTACCGCCGGAGCATCGCTAATGGCAGCAATCACTATAGTTTTAGGTGCTTATATTAAGCCTTATGTGCCTGAAGCTTTTCACTTTTCCCTATTAAGCATTATGGCTTTTGTGGGTGCATTGCTTACTATGATACTTGTTTATAGAATCAGCACCATAGACGGACGTACAAATGTTGTTATCATGTTATTATCAGGTGTGGCTATAACTGCTCTAGGTTTTTCCTTTATGGGGTTATTAATATACATATCTAAAGAAGAAGAGCTTCGTGATCTTACTTTTTGGAATCTTGGTAGCCTGGCCGGAGCAACATGGACAAAAAACTGCATCCTTGCCATTATAATATTAGGCTGTTATAGCATACTTTTACCAAAAGGCAAAGCGCTCAATGCTATAATGCTTGGTGAAAAAGATGCACAACACCTTGGCATACGTGTAGAACGCCTTAAAAAGCAAATCGTTATCCTAACAGCTTTGCTTATAGGCACATGTGTAGCTTTTGCCGGAAACATAGGGTTTGTCGGATTAATTGTTCCATACATACTAAGGCTGATATTTAAATCAAGGTACAACATAATCTTGCCTTTGGCTGCAGTATTTGGAAGCGTACTGTTGCTTTCTGCCGACACTATAAGCAGGACAATAGCGCCGCCATCGGAGATACCCATAGGAATACTTTCAGCATTTATGGGCGCTCCTATTTTTATAATTATACTCATTAAGAGCAGGAAAACAATGTAAAAGACCATGTTAGAAGCTCAGAACATATCATATGCACATCGCAAATTCTCAATTCTTGAGGGTATCGATGTTGATGTTAACCCCGGAGAACTACTAGTTATCGTGGGGCCTAACGGTGCAGGAAAATCTACCCTGCTGAGTTTGCTTGCCAACGAGTTAGGACACGGCAAAGAGACCGTTTTCTTTAAAAAGAAAACCTTTCACGATTGGGATGAAAAAGAACTTGCCCACAGCAAGGCTAAATTTTCCCAAAACAACAGTCACGACATTCCGCTTACGGTACATAATGTAGTGATGATGGGCCGTTATCCTTACTTTGGTTCCGTACCACGTAAAACAGACGAAGAAGCCGTTTTAAAGGCCATGGAGGAGACCGATGTAAGCCATCTGGCACAAAGGGAGTACAACTCGCTTTCGGGCGGCGAAAAACAGCGTGTGCACCTTGCAAGGGTACTCACTCAGCTGGACAATGATATAGAAAACACCCTTGTTTTTCTTGACGAACCGTTAAACAATCTTGATGTACTGCACCAGCACCGCATCATGCATACCATTAAAAAATTCTCACAGGCAGGCAATACCGCAGTTATGGTTCTTCACGACCTTAACCTTGCGGCTCAGTTTGCCGACAGGGTAATGCTCCTTAAGAGAGGAAAGATCGTAAGCCACGATATCCCGCAAAAGGTATTTACCCAGGAAACCATCAGCACGGTATATAACTTTCCGTGCACTATATGTCCAAACCCAGTAAACAATAACCCATTAATAATTTTTGGAACTTAATATATTTATTATGAGTACAACAACAAATTCACTGAAATCGCAGTGGGAGGCAATGAAAGCCGAAAACCCACACATGAGGATAAGAAACGCTGCCGAACAACTTGGCGTTAGCGAAGCAGAGCTTGTAGCTACAAGCATAGGCGATACGGTAACACGTCTTCGTCCTGAATTCGCAGCTATACTTACCGAAGTTGAAAAACTTGGTAAAGTAATGGCACTTACGCGTAATGACGAGTGTGTTCACGAGCGTAAAGGTGTTTACCTTAATCCTGATTTCAGTTCACCATTTGCAAGCGTTTTTGTAGGTGAGGATATCGATCTTCGTCTTTTCCTTACGCACTGGGATAAAGCGTATGCAGTAGCAGAAAAAAGTGAGCATGGCGACAGAAAAAGCCTTCAGTTCTTCGGAAAAGACGGACTTGCCATCCACAAAATATATTTAACAAAAGACAGCAACGAGGCTGCATTTGATACTCTTGTAGAGCAGTTTAAATCAGACAACCAGAGCACAGAAGAGACTACAGTTGAAGTTCCGCTTATCATCGATGAGAAACCGGATTCAGAAATTGACATCACTGCTTTCCACGAGGCTTGGTTAAACCTGCCTGATACTCACGCTTTCTTTGGTATGCTTAAGAAATTTGGCGTTACAAGAACACAGGCACTTCGCCTTGCTCCTAACGACCACCTTGCTAAGAAATCAAGCAAAGAAGCTGTTGTAAAAATGCTTGAAGGTGCTGCTGAGCAAAAACTGCCTATCATGGTATTTGTAGGTAACAGAGGTAATATCCAGATCCACACAGGTCTTGTGCGTAAAACAATGTGGCACAACCAGTGGTTCAACGTAATGGATCCTGACTTTAACCTACACCTTGATACAGACAAGATCGCTCAGGTATGGATCGTTCGTAAGCCAACAGCTGACGGTGAGGTAACTGCACTTGAGGTTTACAACGAAATGGGCGAAATCATCGTTCAGTTCTTCGGAAAAAGAAAACCGGGCAACCCTGAACTTACAGAGTGGAGAGAGCTTGTTGCTTCACTATAATTTAATCAGGTTATATAGATTCAAATTACAGGAACCGCCTTCGAGAGAGGGCGGTTTTTAATTAACCCAATAAAGCAGAAAAAGCCACTCAATGAGCGGCTTTTATATTGTAAACAGTGACTGAATCTAATTTAAATCCCTGTAATAACCAGCTCAACGCGGCGGTCATATTCGGTTCCTTTACCGAGTGGTACGGTATTTCCATAACCTTTGTGTGTCATTCTGCTTGCAGGGATCTTTTTAGATATAAGGTATTTGTAAACAGCAAAAGCCCTGTTCTTAGAAAGCTCACGCTTACGGGTGTCTTTGTCTATGGCTTCCTTCTGGAAAGTTGGCGTGCAGCAAATGTGGCCCTGTATTTCAAACTTTATGGTTTTGTATTTTATTAAAAACCTTGCCATCTTGTCCAGCTCTGTCTTTGATTTGGTGGTGAGCTTACTGCTGCCACGTTCAAACAGGATGTTATCAAGATAAATGTGGTCTCCCACAATTACGTCCTTTTTAAGCGCATTATAAGGCCCCGCCGATAACTTGGGTGGCGGAGCAGGTTTAAAGTTCACTGTAACGTCTACACGGCGATTTTTAGAGCGTGCTTCCGATACGTTGTCTATATCTTCTTCAAGCAGGATGCGTCCTTTACCTTCAATGGTTACAATAATCTTGTTCCTGATGCCCCTGCCTAACAACGTATCCTTAATGGTGTTAGCCCTGTTGGAAGACAGCTTAAAGTTATATTCATCTTTACCACGATCGTCGCAATAGCCAAATATCTGTATCGATTCAATTCGGGAAGTATCAATAGCCTTAATAAAAGCTACTACATTGTTGCCCTGTTTGTCATCAAGATTGTATTTATTAACGTCAAAATATACTGAGTAAACGGTTTCCTCCTGTGAAAAGGCAATACTGACAATTAAAAACGCGAGTAATGTGTAAAGTGATTTTCTCATTCTAATGGTGTGATTCTTTTGTGGGGCAATCGTCTATCCTTACCATCGTAAAATCTTCCGGCGGATGTATAACGATTGGGAATTTCTCAACCTTTACCGAGCTGCTGTCAAGTCCAAAGGCACGTCCTTCGGAAAGGCTGATCTTTTTAAGAATAAAGTAAATATCAAGTATAATCCTTTCATACCACGGCAAATCGTTGTCATAAGAAAGGAATTTCTCTATAATCACAAACTTAAAGTCGCCAATTACATTATTACGGTTAAGTGATTCGTAACGGCTGGTAATATCAACCTCACTGCGTTTTACCATGTCACGCACTACCTGCTTAAACATCAGGTTAATTCTTGGTGCTACACGGAAGCCCAGATAAAAATCTACCCTTATAACGTCATCTTTCATGATTTCGCGTACACGGTATTCCATTTTGTAAGGCTCATCTACCACATTTACGTGAACAAACCAGTAAATATCGGCTCTTTTCGGTCTTTTTTGTAAGATTGAATATATAATTTTCGACTCTATCTCATCGCCCAGCTGCGCATTGGTAAGGTATACCAGGTGTGTTGCATATTTAGGAATAGACAAGTCGTTGCTCAATTCAGAAAGTACCGTTTTATAGTTGGCAATTTTTGTGAACTCGGTGTATTCACTACGGATTTTCTTAGCTGTAAACCATACCGCCATAATCATGGCAAGCAATCCGGCAATACCCAGCGACACATAACCTCCGTGGTGGAACTTACTGATGTTCGCAATAAGGAAAGATATCTCTATGGTAAAATATACCGCAATCACCCCAATGATAAGGAATTTGTTATAACGTTTCATTACCAGGTAGTAGCCTAATAGCGTTGTCGTCATAAGCATACACAATACAATGGCTAAACCATAGGCCGCCTCCATATTGCCTGACTCCCTGAAGTGAAGCACTATAAACACACAACCCAGGAATAATAACCAGTTGATAGAAGGTATATACAATTGCCCGCGAAGATCGGTTGGGAATTTAACCGAAACCTTTGGCCAGAAGTTTAGGCGCATCGCTTCAGAGATAAGCGTAAACGAACCGCTTATCAACGCCTGAGAAGCAATTACTGCTGCCGATGTTGCAATGGCAATACCAAACGGCAGGAACCAGTCCGGCATTAGCAGGTAGAACGGGTTACCCGGATTCGAAGGATTACCGCTAAGCGTAGCAAGCGTTTGCCGTGAATGCGAAATAAGATAAGCTCCCTGCCCAAAATAGTTCAGTACCAGCATTGCCTTTACAAATCCCCAGCTCACGCGTATGTTTTGCCTTCCGCAGTGACCCATATCGCTATACAGTGCCTCAGCCCCTGTTGTACAAAGGAACACGAAACCAAGCACATAAAAACCTTCATGGTGAATGGTTAACAAGTGGAATGCATAGTATGGGTTAAGAGCCTTAAGTACAGCTATATTGCCAAGTAATGGTATAGTACCCAAGACCCCAAGCATTCCAAACCATAACAACATCATTGGCCCGAAGAACTTACCAATGAACTTACTACCGAAACGCTGAATGAAGAACAGCACGAACAATATGCTTATAACAATGGGCACCGTATCCAGTTCGGGCTTGTAGGTTCTAAGTCCTTCAATAGCAGATGAAACAGAGATAGGCGGTGTAATAATACCATCGGCCAAAAGGGCACTACCTCCAATGATGGCCGGTACAATAAGCCCTTTTTTCTTAAGGCGCTTTACCAGGGTGTAAAGAGAGAAAATACCTCCTTCGCCTTTGTTATCGGCCTTTAAGGTTAAGTAAACGTACTTGATTGTTGTTTGTAAGGTAAGTGTCCAGAAAATACAGGACAAAGCGCCTAGTACTACCTGTTCTTCAATAGGCTGTGCGCCTATTATTGCTTTCATTACATAGAGAGGGGAAGTTCCTATATCTCCATAAATGATACCCAAAGTAACCAGCAAACCGCCAAGTGTTACCTTGTTGAGTTGTATGTGATTGGTGCTCACGATATTTTTATATTAAATAACAAAGGTAGCATTTTTATAAAACATGGATATTAAGAAGCTTATTATTTCACTTACAAAATACTTCGCTGATTTTTAGTTATGCTACAAAGTTTTAATTATCAGTAAATTACTAACCAACTGCGACAGGTTTTCCTTTCCCCGACCATTCGCTCCATGATCCTACATAAAGTTTGGGCAAAGGCAAACCGGCATGACTGATGGATAAGATGGCATGACAGGCCGTTACACCCGATCCGCAGTGTATAATGGCATCCTCGGGCTTTTTACCCTGTAGTGCCTGCTTATATTTTGCTTCTAACTCTTCCGGCGACAAAAAAAAGCCTTCCGCATCGAGGTTGGTTTCGTAAGGAATATTTATGGCTCCCGGAATGTGTCCTGCAATGGTGTCAATGGGTTCTGTTTCTCCCCTGTATCGCGCTGCTGCCCTGACATCAACAACTGTCCCTTCGCTGTCAGCGGCCGCAGCTTCAACGTCATCTATAGTTGCTGTAGGTAATTTCCATTCGGCAAAAACATAAGGTTCTGCAGGAATAGGCATCTCAACCAGATCGCTAAGCATAAAACCTGCCCTGGCAGCCGAGGCTATCCCCCCGTTAAGCACCTGAATCTTTTCATGGCCAGCTGCCCTGAGCATCCACCAAAAACGTGCTGCTGCAAGCGCACCGTTTTTATCGTCATAAACAACAACATGGCTTTGGGGACCAATTCCTAAACGCCCCAAAACTTTGCCAAATTCGGGTATATCAGGCAAAGGATGCCTGCCCCCATTAGCGGGATCTTCGGGTACATTAGCCAAATCGGCATTCAGATCGGCATGCACAGCCCCTTTCAGGTGTTGCATACCATAACTCACAATATTACCGGCATCGATAATAACAATATCGGTTATTTTTGCCAGCTCTGTAAGCTCTTCAGGTTGAATTACAGGCTTCATCATAATGCTAAAATTAAAAATCCCCATGCGTTGCTGCAAGGGGATTAAGTTTTTATTTAGACAATATCTTGTTGTATTCTGCTGTGTTGGCAAGCAGCGCAACCGATTTTTTTATTTCAGCATTGCTGGTTGTGTAGTACTTATACAGTCCCTCTTTGTACTGATAACGCTTTATAAGCTCATCTAAAAGCAACTGTTTAATCTCGTTCTTATTAGTATTTAGTTCTTTTTCTTCACTTTTTTGCAAAGCGGTCAGTAGCTGCTGGTACTCTGCATTAATGCCGGCATCAATCTTTTCCTTTTTGGCCATCTCCATAACAGCTTTAAGCGATTTTTCTGTTTCGGTATCAAATTGGAAGTTATCCTTTTTCAGCGACTGCTTAAACGATTCAAAATCGGCATCTGTAATCGTTGGTATAGTTGTACCAAGGTTCGGATTCTTATAATAAAAAGTTGTGGCATAGTTAAAGATACCGTCATTTTTAACCAGTGCGTCAGAGATTGGGCTTTGTTTTGTTTCCTCAAGCTCTACATCCGGAAGGATACCTCCGCCATCATATACCGTTCTGCCTTTTTTCGTCTTAAAGGCATTGTAATTTTTCTTATCGATACGAATGGCTTTACCATCGGCATCCTTATGAGCATAATCCAGGGCCTGTATGCCACGCCCTGAAGGCGTATAATATCTCGAGATGGTAACCTTAACCTGAGTTCCGTATGTAAGATCCAATGGACGTTGCACAAGCCCTTTACCAAAACTCCTGCTGCCCACAATAACAGCACGGTCTAAATCCTGAAGCGCTCCGGCAACAATCTCTGAGGCCGATGCACTGCTTCCGTTAACAAGCACTACAAGCGGAATCTCAAGATCTACCGGTGGTTTTTGGGTTTTATAGGTATTGTTGTAGTTCTCGTTTTTAGATTTGGTAGTAACAATAGTTTCTCCTTGTGGCACAAAAAGGTTACAAACATTTACAGCCTCATTCAGCAGTCCTCCCGGGTTACCCCTAAGGTCTAATATGATGTTTTTAGCACCATCGGCCTTAAGCTGAAGCAATGCCGCTTTTGTTTCAGACGACGCCTTGCCGTTAAACTGCGTAAGCACTATGTATCCTGTTTCTTTGCCTACCATAGAAAAGAAAGGCACCGCTTTAATATCAACCTCATTAAGTACTATCTGGGTAGTATAGGTTTTACCCTGGCGAACATATTTTATATCAACTTTAGTATTCTTGGTCCCTTTCAGCAATTCCCCGGCATCTTCTTTAAAATCAATAAGGTTCACATCGCCTATCTGGATAATCTCATCGCCCGCTTTAAGCCCTGCTTTATCGGCAGGATAATCTTTATACGGTTCTTTTACGATAAGTTTTCCTTCCTTACGGGTAATAAGTGCCCCTATACCGGTATACTCGCCGGTATTGTTTATCTTGAATTTAGCAACATCCTGTTCGTTAAAGTAAACCGTATACGGGTCAAGGTCGGTCAGCATGCTCTTGATGGCCTTATCCATAAGCTGTCCGGGATTTACCTCATCCACATAGTTATTGTTTACCGTTTTAAAAAGGGTAGTAAATATTTCTATCTGCTTGGCAATCTCAAAGAAATCATTCTTAAAACTTACCCCAACAAATAAAAACGCCGATGCCGCAGCAGGCAATACATATCTTCTTTTAAGAATTCCCACCATATTTCTTTTTCTTTAGTTTTTTCCTCACAATAAGGAAAGCAATCACGAAAATAAGGATAAAAGGCCAAATGTAAAGCAAACCGATAAAGAAACTTGACAGCCCGTTAAAACCTGAGACAATGGCGTTCCACATTTTTGAGCCGAATGACACCGTTGCATCGGGCTGCTCGGCAGTTTCCTTATAAAATTCGATATTAATTGTACTAAGTGCAATCCTGCTTTTCATGTAGCGAAGCTGCCCTTCTTTAGCCTCTATCTCCTCCCTTATTGCCGATAGCTCCTTTTCTATCTCCAGTACTTCCGATACTTTTTTTGCCTTACCAATAAGTTCCAAATAACGCTGTTCCAGTACTTCCTTAGCCTTTATACGCGCTTCGGTATCTACATATTGCTCAGTCACATCTTCAGATGATATTTCTTTAGTATCAAAATATTTTACGCCTTTACTGATATCGGCCATAAAAGCGTCAAAATACTTAGCCGGTATACGCACCGTCATAGTCCGGGTTAACTGATAATCGGTTTTACCTTCAGCATCATTCTGCACCTGAGCATGGTATTTCTTTACACTTTTGCTAACGGTTTCGGCTGTTGCCGAAAGATCATCCGTTTCAAAACGCAGGTTTGCATTCTTAATGATCTTTTGTTCCGGATAAGCTACACCTTCTAAAGGTTTTGCCTTATCCTCATTGGCAGTAGGTGCCATAGCGATTGCCGCCATAGGCGCACCTTCTTCAACTACAGCTACAGCGTCTTCTTCTTTAGAGCTAACGGCTTCTTTGCAGCCACTAAGGGCAAGCAAAAGAAAAAATGCAAAAAATGTTTTCATAGGGTTGGTGATTTACCCTTGTAACGCAAAAGCCATCTCTCTTAGTGTGAGTAAACTAAAAGTAAATTTTAAAGCTGCTCCTGAGCTGCGAATTTTTCGAAAAGCTGTATGGTTTTCGTGTTTATTTCCTCAAACGAAAGGCGGTCTTTTGTTTGGTAAAAAAACATAAAGGCATAAGGCCCGTCGAGCCTTTCGATAAGTATATACTTGTGGTGGCGATAGGTTTCACGCAGCACACGCTTAAAGTAGTTACGGTCGTGTGCCCTTTTAAAATGCTTTTTAGAAACAGAAACTCCCATTTTTAACGGAGACCCATCGGCATAGGCTTCGTTAATAGGAACATATACCAAACGCAGCGGATATTTAGAAACCGACTTTCCTTCGGTAAACATAAGGTCTATCGTGGTGCGGCTTTTAAGTTTTTCCTGTTTTGGGTATGTATTAGGCATGTTTTGCATTGCGCAAAGGTAATTCAATTCATTGATAATTTATTATTGGGCTTTTCAATGCAGGCACAACCTCATTTAATTTATCGTTTCTACTAACAACTCTACAGCTTTTTCCACAGTTTTCTACAATCTGCACACTATCAACATCCTGATTTTCAGTAAGTGAAAATATTTTTTAAAATCTTTTACTCACTGATTATCAGTAAATTAAATATATCCAAATATGAATCATCATTTAAACATGTAATTCAGCGGCATTATAGTTGCCTTCACCTTACTACAGAAATTAAATCAAAAAAATTATATCCACATGAAAAAAGTATTTTTAAGCGCACTAATGCTAACAGGAGTTTTAGCAATGGCACAGGAAAAACCGACACAAGCAGCTACACAAACAACAGCTCAGCCGGCACAAACAACACAAACAGCTGCACCTGCTGCCGCTAAAGAGGTTAAACCAGCTCAACAGGCACAAACTGCAACTGCACAACCGGCTAAAAAAGCTGAAGCTACTGTAAAAGAAGAAAAAGCTGAAGTTAAGAAAGCTGACCCAGCTAAAAAATCAAAATAATTTTTTAGCGCCATTATATATTCGCAGGTTTACAATTTTGCCTGCCGATAAACCCTTTGACGGAACAGTCAGAGGGTTTTTTGTTTCCTGCCAACAAAACAAAATAAAGGCTTTTAGTGAATGTTTCCGATGAATTTGCACAAATCCATATTTTATCTGATATAATACACCAGCGCTCTTTAAAATTGAAAATCCCGACAGGAATACACACCCGCCGGGATTCAAATAAAACAAAAACTAACTTATCTATTTTTTATTGAAGCAATTTATACTCGAATTGAGGGAAACCTCTTTCTCCGGCTTCGTTTGCTCCGCCTGTCATTTTTAACTTATAAAGGTTTCCTGCAGGGTCTTTTACTACAAAGAAACGATCTGTCTTAAGCACAAACTGTGATACCGGGAAGCCATTAGGGCCCATAATACTTGTACTTCTCCAGTTTGAACCTATGTTCCTCTGATCATCAGTAAAATTAGCCTCCACTACATTAGCTTTAGTAAATGCATCATAGCTGAATTCCTCTGTTAATACCTGGTATGATCTTGCACCGCCTTTAACATTGGTAACAATAAAATCAGGATAATAATATGGCACTTCTGTACCTGCATTGTCAACAAAATTTGTGAACGTAGTAAAGTTCAGGTCCCATTGGTTCTTTTGAGGTTCTACCTGTCCTGTAGCACCGGTAGTAAAACTAAAGAAGCTATAGTTGTAAGCACTGTCTTTAGTTATAGTTATCTGTTGGTGAGTTGTTGCTGCAATATCAGCAAACTGTACAACGTAGTCGTTACCGCTTTTTAATACACGTATTTTTTTCCAGCCTCTCTGTGCGCCACCTGCCGAACCGTCTGTTCCTACTGCCGGAGGTACACTTGCAGGTCCGTTACCAAGGTTAATAAGGTATACTTTGTTATCATCAGCATTATCTGAAACCTCAGCAATAACTGTTTTAGTAAGGTCTCCTGACGGATGGTCAACTACGTTAGCAGCACCTTCTCCCTGACCAAAAAGCATAGAAGAGTCTTCCTGAGCTACCTCATCAATATTGGTAGTGTTCAGTGCTTTTGCAGTCATTTTAAGCGATCCGTTAAGTACAACTCTGAATTTATCTCCTGAATAAAAGCCAAGATCCCACGATACTCTTGGTACAGTAATTAATCCTCCGCTGCTAAGGTCTACATACACCTGGTTAGGCTGTGTAGGGCCGCCTACCTCAACCTGAACAAGCGTTCCCAATGATGGAGCCTCATAAAAGTTTGCAACCGTAGCTGTAATACCTGTAATTAATGCACCGTTTGAAACAGAAACTATCTCAAATGTAACAGTGCCCTGAATATCAACCGTAGTAAGTTTGTTTATGGTAAAACTTACGTTTGAAGCTCCCGCATTAAATGGTACTGTAAGTTTATTATTCTCTGCCACCGGTGTGGTGGTAAAGTCTTCTCCGTACGTAACATTAGCCATCGAAAAATCGATAACAATTTCTCCAGCAGTAGCCGGAGGTGTAGAAAACTTGATATTAACCGGTGTTGCTGCTTCAGTAAGGTTTACCGACTGGTTTGCAAATGAAACCGAAACCGCTGATGATCCGTTGCCGTCATCTTCACCACATGATACTGCCAACGACAGTGTCAGTAACGAAAATAAAAGTAGAAAGCCTTTTTTCATAGTATATTGATTAATTAAAATTAAGGTTGTACGAAAGTTTTACAAAGAATGATGTGCCGTAAGCCAACAACATGTTAGAAGAAGGCGCACCGTGGTTACCGTTTCCTGCTGCCTGCGTAGTCTGTACATTTTTTATGTTAAGCAGGTTTCTTGCACCCAGGGTTACATCAAAGCTGTTTTTAAAGAATGTTTTCTTTACCGAAGCATCCATCATGCTGTAAGGCGACACTTCTGAAAGGACAAAAGTTGCATCTCCGGTTGTCTGGTCTACACCCTGCATATATTGCTGAAATTTTCCGTTGTATTTATAATATACCGAAAACAATGTGTTCCATTTCGGAACGTTGTATCCTATGCTTGTATTAAGTTGTAAAGAATATAAGTAATCATCGCTTGATACCAGGTTTTCCGCACCCGAATCGATAGTTTGCGATACGCCCACTAAAGATGCCCCAAACTTAAAGTCTAAATTCTTATAGGCTAACTGATGGGTTGTAGAGAAATTCCAGCTCTTGTAATTATCTATATTCATGTACTTGTATGCCCAGATAGGGTCGGTAGAGGCTAATACCATACTAATCCTGTCTTCTACATCAAGATGCGTCACGATAAGGTTATTGGAAAGCCTTAAGCCTGATTCGAAGAATGTCGTTTTTTTAATGCTTGCTTCATATGATGTACTCAGCTCGGGAGTAAGCTGGTCGTTACCCTGAATATTGTGGTTACTGTCTACCATGTAGGTATACAGCTCATCGAAGTTTGGTGTACGGTATGATCTTCCTATAGAAGCCCTTACTTCAATATCTTTATTAAACAGATACCTAAAACCAAGCGACATTGCATGCTGGTCTTCAAACATTGACTGGAATGAGTACCTGAAGCCCGGACGAATAGAAAATCGTGAAGTACAGTTTATTTCAGCAGTGGCATAGATATCATAGTTTTCCAACCTTGAGGTTATGTCTTCCCTCTGGTTATTCTCATCCCTGAACGTTCCTGCCCTGCCCGATGCGAAACCTTTTTCGTTTACCAGCTCATAACCTATCTGTAAGTCAAATTTTTTGTTTTTGAAGAAATTGGCAAAATTACCCGTAGAGTAAATTACCTCATTAGACTGATAATCGAATTTATCATTGTCTTTTTCTTCATCAGAAAGGATGTAGTAATTAAAATAATCAACATCCCTCACCTGCTTTTGATAAGACGCTGATATATTGTAAGTAAGCTGCTTATAAAGATGGCCCGATGAATTTAAATGATGATAAAACCTGTTTGTACCATAACGCTCATCTTTAGAGTAATAGGTATCCGGGAAAGGATAATTGCTTACAGGCACTACAACCGGATTGTAGTAATCTACATTTTCATTAAAATAATCAAACTTGTAAAATATCCTGAAGGTTCCTTTCTGATAATTGACAAGGGCATTAGTTACCCACTGCTCTTTGGGCAGCCAACTGTAACCCCTAAGGCCATCATTGGTATAATAGTCCTTGCCCATCATCTTATCTTTATAACCTGTAAATTCATTCCTGTTGGCACCTACCGATACAAACCAGTTCGAATTTATATTGTTTGAAACCTTAAGTGCCTGTATGTGCCTTCCTTCGTCTCCAAAGGGTTTATACTCATCGCCTACTGTCTCTTCCTGAACTGTAGCACCAATTTCCCAACGGTTTTTGGCCGATTTCTTCGTAATTATGTTCAGCACCCCGCTTACGGCATTTGCCCCGTGCGTAACCCCCATCGAACCTTCAATAATTTCTATCTGCTCTACATCGGCAAGGTTAATCTGGGTAAGGTCTACGTTATTACCAAGTCCGGTTTCAGAAACCACCGGTACATTATCAATCAGTATTTTAAAATACTGGCCATCAAGACCAAACATTGACACAGTAGATCTTCCGTCCCTGCCGCTTGGCGATACTGTAATATTCAGGTACTGGTTAAGAACATCCGATAAGTTATTTGCTGCAAGCCTCTGTATATCCTGCTTGGATATTACCCTCACATTAAAAACCGATTTTTTTAGCGACTGTGGCTCTATCTGCCCTGTTACAACTACTTCTTCCAATTGTGTATTAGACATCGGTTTAATGCTGTCGGTAACTGTTTCCTGAGCTAATGAACTAAAACCAATTAATGATAATATAGATAAAAATACGTGTGCTTGCTTATGCATTACTAACTTAAGTTAGATTAATTCTAAATTGTCTGCAAATCTACGGGTCGAAGTTTAGATATGCAAATTATTTTTATTAATTCTAAATAAACTGTTGTGCTGAAAGCCAGATATTTAAATAAAAAAAGCCCCTGCGGTGCAGAGGCTTTAAAAAGTTGTATCTGTTTTTACAGGTCAAAACCCATACTTACGCCCAGTTTAGAGGCGATAAGCTTGGTAATCCTGTTTTTAAGTTCCGGTATCCTGATGCTCTCGATAACCTCATTGCTGAAGGCATACATAAGGAGTGCTTTGGCCTCTTTTTGAGGAATACCGCGGCTCTGCATATAAAACATCGCATTGTCATCAAGCTGGCCAATAGTACATCCGTGAGAACATTTTACGTCATCAGCAAAAATCTCAAGCTGCGGCTTCGCATTGATAGTCGCTTTATCACTTAAAAGAATGTTGTTATTCTGCTGGAAAGCGTCCGTTTTTTGGGCTTCTTTCTCAACATATATCTTACCGTTGAAAACACCTGTAGCGTTGTCATCAAAAATACCTTTGTAGTTTTGGTGGCTTTCGCAGTTTGGTTCCGCGTGCTGCACCAGAGTGTAATGGTCAACAAGCTGTTTGTCACCAATAATGGTAATTCCTTTCAATGTGCTTTCAATACGTTCCCCCTGATGGTAAAAATTAAGGTTGTTACGTGTAATGTTTCCTCCAAACGAGAAAGTATGGACAGAAGCATTACTATTTGCTTTTTGTGCGATATATGTATTATCTACCAGGTTAGCAGACTGAAGATCATTCTGAATCTTATAGTAATCTACAACTGCTCTTTCCTGAGCAAAAATTTCAGTTACTGAGTTAGTAAGTACCGGATTGCCATTAAGGCTCTGGTGTCTTTCTATAATCTGAACCTGCGCATTCTCACCAACAATAACAAGGTTACGCGGCTGCACCATAAGCGCTGCTTCGTTTCCTGTAGAGAAACACATGATCTCGATAGGCTTGTCTACAATCTTCCCTTTAGGGATATTGATATAAGCACCCTCGCTTGCAAAAGCAGTATTAAGTGATGTAAGGCTATCTTCAGTATTAGCTATCTTGTTGAAATAGGTATCAACAACCTCTTTGTATTTCGGTTTAGTAAGTGCCGATGACATAAGGCAGATATCCACCCCTTCATGTGTTGTAGATGACAGGAACGAACTGAAAACACCATCAATAAGCACTACTTTGTAAGTATCGATCTCATGGATGAAGTATTTTTTTACCTCTGCATATTCCACAACATTTTCCTTTTTAGGGAAAACGCTAAAATCGTTCTTAAGCACCGCATTTAGCGATGTATATTTCCATGCTTCCTCCTTTTTGGTAGGAAAGCCTTTGGTTTCAAAATTCTTTATGGCTTCGGTTCGTACATCATGTAAATCGGAATCCACATCAACACGCTCCTCGAAAGCCATGAAAGAAGATAATAATTTCTCTTTTAACTCCATAGTTATTGTCCAAAGTTTATAAAGTCTAAAGTCATAAAGTCCGTAAGACTCATATACTCTACTTACTTAGATATTTTATAAAGCCACTTAGCAGCTTTGATATTTCATTGATTTCGGAAAGCAACTCAACAAATACTTCCTGTGTAATATAATTTAAATCCAGTGCCAGATACAACTGAGACCTTACCTCACCTGCGGATCCCTTCGCAACAAACAAAAAATGTATAAATTCTTTATCCGTATTGCGTTCAAAGCCTTCAGCTATATTAGACGATATGGAAACGGATGCACGTCTAATTTGTCTTGCCAAATCAAAATCTTTCCTGAATGAATCATTGTCTGTTATGGTGTATATTTTTCTATTTAGAATACGTGCTTTTTGCCACGAATTGATTTCTTCAAAAGAATTAAATTTTCCCATTACAAGACTTTACGACTTTCGGCTTTAGACTTTTCGACGATATTAGTTCTCCGATTTAATCCAGTCGTAACCTTTTTCTTCAAGTTCAAGGGCAAGTTCTTTACCGCCCGATTTCACGATCTTACCGTTGTAAAGTACGTGTACAAAATCAGGAACGATATAATCAAGAAGCCTTTGGTAGTGCGTGATTACGATAACCGCATTGTCTTCGCTGCGAAGCTTGTTCACACCGTTTGCAACGATACGAAGTGCGTCGATATCAAGACCTGAGTCGGTTTCGTCAAGAATAGCTACTTTAGGCTCAAGCATTGCCATCTGGAAGATCTCGTTACGTTTTTTCTCACCACCTGAGAAACCTTCATTAAGCGAACGCGAAAGGAACTTACGGTCGATCTCAAGCATTTCGCTTTTCTCACGGATAAGCTTAAGCATTTCGTTAGCAGGCATTTCGTCCTGTCCTTTAGCTTTACGGCTCTCGTTGATAGCAGTTTTCATGAAGTTAGTAACCGATACTCCCGGTATTTCTACAGGATATTGGAATGAAAGGAAAACACCTTTATGTGCTCTTTCTTCAGGAGCCAGTTCGCCAATATCTTCACCTTCAAGGATGATCTCACCATCAGTCACTTCATAATCCTCTTTACCGGCAATTACCGATGAAAGCGTACTCTTACCAGATCCGTTCGGACCCATGATAGCGTGTACTTCACCAGCTTTTACTTCAAGGTTAATCCCTTTCAGGATTTCTTTATCTTCAACACGAGCGTGTAAATTCTTAATACTTAACATTGTTCTTTTAGTTTAAGGTTTAAAGTTTAAAGTTGCCTACTGGAACTTTGTGCCCTTAAAATCCTTATTATTCAAATAGATTATAAAATTGTTTATTTTGCCACTAAGATTTTCAAAACTGTCTTTAAGATGAATAAACTTAGTTTCATCTATATATCCAAAATCAAAAATTCTATACAACTGTGATCTTGTTTCGCCTGCTGAACCTTTAGCAATTGATAAAAACTGCCTGAATTCTATATTTCCGTTTCTTTCAAAACCTTCGGCAATATTATCCATAATCGATCCTGAAGATGCTTTTATCTGGTCACGTAACCTGAAATCAGATTTCAAGTCTGTTTCTACAGATATTTTATAAATTTCTTTTGAGAGCCTTCTTGCCTCCTGCCAGATTTCTAAATCTTCAAACCTTTTTATTGTTGCCATACCTGTCTTTAAGGGTTGCTGAGCAACTTTAAACCTTAGCTTTAAACAAATTGAATTATCCTACCGATCCTTCTAACGAAATCTCAAGTAGTTTTTGCGCTTCAACGGCAAACTCCATCGGTAGTTTGTTCAGTACGTCTTTACTGAAACCGTTTACGATAAGCGCAATCGCTTTCTCGGTAGGGATACCCCTCTGGTTACAGTAAAACACCTGATCTTCACCAATTTTACTCGTTGTAGCCTCATGCTCTATCTTAGCCGTGGTGTTTTTCGATTCGATGTACGGGAAGGTATGCGCCCCACAGTTATTACCCATCAATAGTGAGTCACACTGCGAGAAGTTGCGGGCGTTTTCTGCCCTTGCGCCTATCTGTACAAGACCACGATAGCTGTTTTGCGATTTACCGGCTGAGATACCTTTAGAGATGATTGTACTCTTAGTGTTTTTACCAAGGTGGATCATTTTTGTTCCGGTATCGGCCTGCTGAAAATTGTTAGTTACAGCAATAGAGTAAAACTCTCCAATAGAGTTGTCTCCTTTAAGCACGCAGCTTGGATATTTCCATGTCACGGCAGAACCTGTCTCTACCTGTGTCCATGATATTTTAGCGTTCTTTTCGCAAAGGCCGCGTTTTGTTACAAAGTTGAATACACCACCTTTACCCTCTTTATTACCAGGGAACCAGTTTTGTACTGTGCTGTATTTAATTTCGGCATCATCCATTGCAATAAGTTCCACAACTGCTGCGTGCAGCTGGTTCTCATCACGCGATGGTGCAGTACATCCTTCAAGGTAGCTTACATAACTGCCTTCATCGGCAATTACTAGCGTACGCTCAAACTGTCCTGTACCTGCCTGGTTGATACGGAAATAGGTAGAAAGTTCCATTGGGCAACGTACTCCCTTAGGGATATAGCAAAAAGAACCATCTGAGAATACAGCTGAGTTAAGCGCTGCATAAAAGTTGTCCTTTTGCGGCACTACCGATCCTATGTATTTCTTAACCAGTTCAGGATGTTCTTTTATAGCCTCAGAAATCGGGCAAAAGATGATCCCTTTTTCAGCAAGCGTTTTCTTGAATGTTGTAGCTACAGAAACTGAGTCAACCACTATATCCATAGCAATATTATTCATTTTCTTCTGCTCATCAATAGAGATTCCAAGCTTTTTGTACATTGCCAAAAGCTCAGGATCTACATCATCAAGTGTTTTATTAGGATCAACCGTTTTTGGTGCTGAATAATATGATATCGCCTGAAAATCAGGTTTTTCATAATGTACGTTAGCCCATTCCGGCTCAATCATTTCCTGCCAGGCACGAAAAGCCTCAAGCCTCCACTCAGTCATCCATTCAGGCTCTTCTTTCTTTTTAGAAAGCGCCCTTACGACTTCTTCGTTAAGCCCTATAGGAAATGTTTCAGATTCAATTTCAGTATAAAAACCGTACTCGTATTCTTTGTTCTCAAGTTCGATCTTTAATTCCTCTTCAGTGTACTTACTCATTATCTTGTTGTTTCAGGTTCAACGTTCATGGTTTAAGGTTGCTCACTCAAACACAAAAACACTACTGAATACTTTTAATATTTAATAAAACTAAAGTTTTTAACTCAGGATGCTAAGCAACTTTTAACCCGAAATTTTAAACTTTTAAATTCTTCAATCTTTCAATTAAAGAGAAAAACTTTCCCCACATCCGCAGGTTCTTTGGGCATTTGGATTGTTGAATACAAAACCTTTACCGTTAAGTCCTCCTGAATATTCCAGGATTGTACCTGCCAAATACAGGAAACTCTTTTTATCTACGGCAATTTTTATATTGTTGTCTTCAAATACCTTATCATTTTCGCCCAGTTCTTTGTCAAATTTAAGATCATAAGACAAACCTGAACATCCGCCGCTTTTTACACCTACTCTTACGTAGTCAGTAGCAGCATCAAAACCATCATCCTCCATAAGTGAAATTACCCTCTTTCTTGCTGTGTCAGATACTTTTATCATGATTTATAAACGTATAATTAGTCTAAATTTAGTGCAAAGATACCACATTTTTAGATAATGCAATAATAGGGCCCATTTTTATGCAAATAGTGCTATAAAGAAAGCTTATGCCCGATGTTTGCGGCAAAATTGTTAATTTGGCACCACTAAATTTACTCTGATGAAATTATATCCGATTGAAAGCGGGAATTTTAAACTGGATGGGGGTGCCATGTTTGGCGTTGTACCAAAAACCATCTGGAATAAAACCAATCCTGCTGATAATAATAACCTTATTGACCTTGCCGCACGCTGCCTTTTGATTGAAGATGGCAATAAACTGATACTGATAGATACCGGAATGGGTAACAAGCAAAGCGAAAAGTTCTTTGGCTTTTACTCCATGTGGGGCAATCATAGCCTTGACAAATCATTGGCAAAACATGGCTTTAGCCGTGATGATATTACCGATGTATTTATGACGCACCTGCATTTTGACCATTGCGGAGGTAGCGTACAATGGAATAAAGACCATACAGGTTATGAACCGGCATTTAAAAACGCACATTTCTGGACTAATGAGAACCATTGGGAATGGGCCACTAAACCAAATGCACGCGAAAAAGCTTCTTTTCTGAGTGAAAACATACTGCCTATGCAGGAAAGCGGTCAGCTGAAATTCATTCAGAGGCCTGATGCCGGATTTTTGGAACAAAGCGAACTTGGGTTTGGGATTCTGTTTGCCGACGGACATACCGAGAAACAAATGATACCACATATCAGTCACAACGGTAAGACGATTGTTTTTATGGCTGACCTATTGCCAACAGTAGGGCATATTCCGTTGCCATATGTTATGGGATACGATACCCGTCCGCTGCTGACCATTGATGAGAAAGCCAAATTCCTTAACGAGGCAGCAGAAAAAGGATATTATCTGTTCCTGGAGCATGATGCCCACAATCAGATAATTACCGTTGAACAAACGGAAAAAGGTGTTCGTTTAAAAGAGCTTTTTTCTTTCGAAGACATTCTGTAATTATAGGAATAATTCGAAGAATGAATAATAATTTAAATTTTTAATAATTTCCTGTAACGTTTTCAGCTTTTGTGAGTCTATTAATGACCCGCGGGAGCTATTGAAACAGATTGAGTTAGTAGACAATCTTCCAGATACTATACTGCGGGTTCCTTTTTTCTCGTTGTCAGCTTTCTGAGAATAAAATCTTACATATTCACTACAGGATAAGTTTAACCATCATAATTTAATGTTAAGGGTTACGATTTATGTAACAAAACGCGTTTAAATTAGACCTATATTAAAATATTGTAATTTTAGAACATATGAAATTCAAAGCAATTTACCTTTCGGTGGCACTGGCACTGGCCCTTGCAAGTTGTGGTACATCAAAAATCACCGCAGAACCAATTACCATAACTGCACCGATAACGGCTAAAAAAGCACCGCTTACTGAAGCTCAGGAAAAACGCTGGAGTGACCTCGATCTTATTAAAGACAGTATACCGGGAATGAGCGTAGACAGGGCTTACGAGCTTCTGAAAGGCAAAAAAAGCAACAAAGTAATTGTTGGCGTGGTAGATTCAGGTGTAGATATCAACCATCCTGATCTTGCTCCTGTTATCTGGACCAATACGAAAGAAATTGCCAATAACGGAAAAGACGACGACAATAACGGATATATTGATGACGTACATGGCTGGAACTTTTTAGGAGATGCTGATAATGAAAACCTTGAGTTTGTTCGTATCCTTAAAAAAGGCGACGACGGTTCTGCAACATTCAAAAGAGCTAAAGCCGAATATGATAAAGAAACTACGGATGCCAAAACCGAGCTTCGTAAGATAGACTATATCATCAATGCTAATAACAAGATTAAGGCTGAACTGAAAAAAGACACCTATACTGCTCAGGATCTTCAGAACCTTAAATCATCAGATCCGCTTATCAATGAGCTTAAGCCTCAGTTGAGCTACATCCTTACCCAAATTCCAATTACAGAACTTGAAAAAGAACTTAAAGAGGGTAAAGACCATTTTGAGGATCAGCTGGAGTACAATCTTAACCTCAAATTTGACGGGCGTAAGATCGTTGGCGACAACCCTAATGACATCAATGATAAAAAATACGGAAACAACAATGTTATAGGCCCTAAAGCTGATGGTGCTAAACACGGTACTCACGTAGCGGGTATTATTGCGCAGACAAGAGGTAATAACCTTGGCGGTGACGGTGTAGCCAGCAATGTTGCCGAAATCATGGCTGTAAGAGCTGTACCTAATGGCGACGAATACGATAAAGACGTAGCTCTTGCTATTCGTTATGCTGTTGATAACGGAGCCAAAGTAATCAACGGAAGTTTTGGTAAATATTTCTCTACACACAGCGACTGGGTGTATGATGCTATTAAATATGCTGCAGATAAAGATGTGCTAATCGTATGTGCTGCAGGTAATGAAGGGATGAACCTTAATAAAAATGGAAAAACTGCCGAGCGTTATCCTAACGACTCAAGAATAGGCGGCCCTGAAATTGCAGACAACTTCCTTACAATCGGGGCACTTAACCCTGTATATGGCGAAAATATGGTTGCCGGTTTCTCTAACTACGGCCAAAAAGAAGTTGATATCTTCAGCCCTGGTGTTAGAATCTATGCTACAACACCAAACAACTCGTATGAGTTTCTTCAGGGTACATCTATGGCATCACCTAATGCTGCCGGTGTAGCGGCACTTATCCGTGCTTACTATCCTAAGCTTACAGCTTCTCAGGTTAAAAGGATTATTATGGATTCGGGTATCGCCATCAACCTTAAAGTAAATGTTGGCGAAAACGATGACGAGGCTACAATTCCTTTCAGCCAGGCATCTGTAACAGGTAAAATAGTTAATGCCTACAATGCTATCATTCTTGCCGATAAGGTATCCAGAGGTAAATAAGACAATTTAAATTTATAGAGATGGAAGGGCGCAATCCCTTCCATTTTTTTTATTTTTAGCCCATGAAAAAATTAGTAGTACTGGCATTAGTATCGGCTTCAGCCCTTTTTGCCCAAAATAATCCCAATCCGGGATACTGGCAGCAACACGTAGACTACAAAATGGATGTGTCTATGGATGTAAAGACGTATCGCTATACCGGTAAGCAGCAATTGGTTTACACCAACAATTCAAAAGATACGCTTAACCGTGTGTTTTACCATCTTTACAACAATGCTTTCCAGCCGGGCAGCGAAATGGATGCCCGCCTTCAGGCCATTACAGATCCTGATAAAAGGATGGTAAAAACTTTTAAGACTCCCGAAAAAACAACTTACGAAAGCCGTATAAGCAAGCTAAAACCTGACGAGATTGGGTATTTAAAAATAAACAACCTAAAACAGGATGGTGTTGCTGCTAACAATGTGGTTAAAGGAACTGTACTTGAAGTTACATTGCCAAAAGCAATCCTTCCCGGGCAATCTACAACTTTTACCCTTGATTTTGAAGGGCAGGTACCTGTACAAATTCGCCGCAGCGGAAGGAACAATAACGAAGGCGTAGCCCTGTCTATGACGCAGTGGTATCCTAAAATGGCCGAATATGATTTTGAAGGCTGGCATGCAAACCCATATATTGCCCGTGAGTTTCACGGTGTGTGGGGTAATTTTGATGTAAATATCACTATTGACAAGGACTTTACCATTGGCGGTACAGGATACCTTCAAAACAAGAATGAAATTGGAAAAGGTTATCAGGATTCAGGCGTACAGGTAAAATATCCTAAAAAAGCCAAAACGCTTACCTGGCATTTTGTAGCGCCAAACGTGCATGATTTTGCCTGGGCTGCCGATCCTAACTTTGCTCACGATATGATTATGGGTGAAAACAATACCGAGTTGCATTTCTTCTATAAAAATACTCCTGAAAATCAGGACGGTTGGAAAAGGCTTCAGCCTAAAACTGCCGAAATTCTTTCGTACTACAACAGTATCGTAGGTAAGTATCCGTACAAGCAATACTCTGTGATACAAGGCGGCGACGGCGGTATGGAATATGCCATGTGTACGCTTATCACGGGGAATAAATATGAAGGTTTAGTTGGTGTTACCGCTCACGAATTTGGCCACTCGTGGTTCCAGCATATACTCGCATCAAACGAGAGCGAGCACGGATGGATGGATGAAGGTTTTACAACCTATATCGAGGATCTTGCAATGCATACGCTAATGCCACCGAAAGACAAAAAAGAAGAACCTGTACATCCGTTTACAAGTTCTTATGGCAACTATTTTTACATGGTGAAATCAGGTAAAGAACAACCGTTAAGCACACAGGCAGATCGTTTTGACCTGAATATGCTATACAGTATTGCTTCATATAGCAAAGGGTCTCTTTTCCTGACACAACTGGGTTATTTGATCGGTGAAGAAAAACTGGCAGAAACACTTAAACGTTATTATGAGGATTATAAGTTTACCCACCCTACGCCAAACGACATTACCCGTACGGCAGAAAAAGTGAGCGGTGCTGAGCTTGGCTGGTACTTAACCGACTGGACAATGACTACCAACACCATTGATTACAGCCTGAAAGTAGCTGAGGATGGCAACAACACTAAAGTTACGCTGGAGCGCATAGGCCGTATGCCAATGTCTATCGATATCATTGCCGTGTATGAAGACGGTACGCAGGAAACATTTTACGTTCCGTTAAGGATGATGTATTACACTAAAGACAATCCGTATCCGAACCTGAAAAGAACAGTACTTCCGGAATGGGACTGGGCACATAAAACCTATGATTTTACTATCAGCAAACCTAAAAAAACCATTAAGGTGCTAATGATTGACCCTGCAGAGTTTATGGCAGATGTAAACAGGGATAATAACGTTTATACCGGCGAAGCTGTTAAACAGTAGGCAGTATTCAGTATTCAGTTCGCAGTATCTGAGCCATTAAAAGTAAAAAAGCAGTACCTAAACAGTGCTGCTTTTTTTATTTCTAACTTTATGAATTCTCTTTTTTACTGAACACTGAACACTGAACACTGAACACTGAACACTGAACACTGAACACTGAACACTAAAAACGATGCATCCTGATATGCGGGATATCATCCTCAAGGTATTGCTCGCCATCCTGCACAAAACCGTGGCCTTCATAAAACTTTTTCAGGTACAGTTGCGCTGATATAGTAATTGCTGATGTATTATAATTTTCCTGAATCCCTGCTATTGAAGCGATCATAAGATCGTGGCCCCATTTGCGCTCGCGGAATTTAGGGTTTACCACTACCCTGCCTATCGAAGCATTATCAAAATAATCGCCGGGAGCAAAAAGTCGGCTGTAAGCGGCTATTTCACCCTCGAAAAGGCCAAATACATGTAATGCTTTCTCATCTTTTCCGTCTATATCCTGATAAACGCAGTTTTGTTCCACTACAAACACTTCAGAGCGCACTTGCAATAATTGGTATAGTTCGGAGAGAGAAAGTTCGTTAAATCGCTTTATTTTGAATTCCGGTTTCATATAAATTTTACTGATTTGATGATCGACTCGAGTTCTACAATCAAATCACGCTTTGGAGAAGAAGGGCTATAAATGAAGCCTTCAATCACCAGGTAACAATTATGCCTGTTGTCCCTTATTGCGTAGTTCAGAAAAGGGCCGTTCATGAAATCATTTTTCATTTCCCAGTTACCACGCGTTTCAAATGCGCTCTTATCGTTAAAGCTTGTCATAAAAAAAGAAGGAGCATAGGCCTCTTCCGTCACCATAAAGGTACCCTGTTCTTTACCATGTATGTACTGGCTTCCAACGGAGTCACGCAATTTAATGATATCAGCAGCTATGGTTTTGTTTCTCTCGATAGCTTCAAACGGAACTTTGTAAAGCAGTATGTTAGTATTTCCGCTGGTAATATCTTTTTTAAGCCATATAAAATCCTTATTCTTTACAGCATAGCTAAAGGTAGACGGTACGTTGATATCTATATGGTACTGGCTTTTGATGAGTTTTTCATCTAAAAGTCCATTTTTTATATTACGCTGTTGGTTTTCGGCAATTTCAGTCTGCCTGATGGTTCGTATTATCTCATCTGAGTGCATGTCGATAAGCTCCAGAATCTCGTCTATCGACTTTGCTTTAATGGTGAATACGTTTTGCGGAGCGCAGTAGTTATTTCGGACAAAACTGAAGCCTTTTTTGGCATCTTTATCCTTATCGATCACGATAATGTTGCGGCCCCTTTTTAAGGAGCCGTCAAACGATTTATCATGTAACTGATTTAGTGTAAAAAGAGGTTCTTCCTGTGTAAGCCCGTCTACAGGAGCGGCAAGTCTTTTACGCAGGCTGTCGCCTACCTCACCATTCCACAGTACATCGCTTATTACAATAGATATTTCATTGATATTGCCTTTTGAGGAATCAGCATCATCGTGCTTTTCCTTGTTGCAGGCAATACAGCAAAGAACAAAAACAAAAGCAAGGATTTGTTTCAGCCTTTTCATCAAAATACTATTTATTTTCAGGGATTAGTTCACCTGGCCTTCGCCAACTTTAAGCTTCATACCCGGCTGAATGCTTTCGCCTTTAATCTTGTTCCAGTTCTTAAGGTTCTCCACCGTAACACCAGGGTGTTTTCTTGCTATGCTGAATAATGAGTCACCTTTCTGAACGATATATTCACGTTGCTGCTCATAAGTATCTTTTGTTCTTTTTGCAGGTGCAGCAGCCACAGCAGTTTTAGTTTCAGGAACAACAACTTCAGGAGTTTCTTCGCCTTCTGCGTCCGGAGTTTCAGTAGCAGCAGCTACAGCCGTTTTAGCATTTGCAGCCGGTGCAGTTGTTTTGTTGTTTACAGTATCTTTAGTGTTCTTAGCAGCAATAGCCTCATCTTCTCTTACAGGCGTTTTAACCATAATGGTTTTCTGGATCTTTAAAGTTTGACCCGCCTGTATGTTATTGCCTTTTATCCTGTTCCATTTTCTAAGATCAGCTATGCTGACATCGTTCTTTGCAGCAATTTCGCCAAGATTATCACCTCGCTTAACTTTGTAAGTTTTGGTGCTGATTGTTTTCTCTTTTTTGAAAGAGCTGTTTGATGCCAATGCCTTTGACGAAGTGCTGTCTTTTCTTGCTGAAGCAACAGCCGTTTCTGTTTTGTCTAAGAAATATGGTTTTTCTCTTTTGCTATCTTCATGATCGATGTAAGCATAAATACCATTTTCGTTAGACGTGAACAAAGCTATCTTATCCTTCGGAAGCCTCAGGTAATGAGCTTTTTCAGTTGTAAACGGAATGATGTCCAGTTTATAGATAGGGTTCAGCAATTCCAGTTGTGAAACCGGAACGTCAAGCAATTGTGCAATCTGTTTGAATGACATCTGGCGTTTAACCATTATAGTGTCAGTTTCAAAGTATGTAATCGGTGCTTTTTTCGCGTTTATTCCGTGCTCTTTAGCATGCTCATAAATGTACATTGTCGCTAAGAAAGTAGGTACATAGGCCTGTGTTTCTTTCGGCAGGTTCTTACGGATGTTCCAGTAATTGCTGTATGATCCTGAACGGCGTATAGCTTTGGTTACATTACCCGGACCTGCGTTGTATGATGCAAGCACAAGATCCCAATCACCAAAAATATTGTAAAGGCTTGAAAGGTACTGGCATGCAGCTTCGGTAGCTTTTAAAGGATCGCTTCTTTCGTCTACATAACTGTTTACCTCAAGGTTGTATTGTTTTCCTGTTGGGTACATAAACTGCCAAAGCCCTTTAGCACCAACCCTTGACATTGCGCGTGGGTTAAGCGCCGACTCAATAACAGCCAGGTATTTTATTTCGATAGGTACGTTGTATTTGGCAAGGTACTCTTCGAACATCGGGAAATAGTATTCCGATATTGCCATTAGTCGCTCATACGACCTTGGCCTGTTTTTAAGGTACGATTTTATGATGTTCTCAAGGCCTTTGCTGTATTCGATGTTAAACGGAGATTTAGCATCCATTTTAGCAAGCCTTTCTTTAAGAACCTCAGTAGAAAGGTTGTAATCCACATCCACATCAGGATTTATCCTCATAAGGTCTTCCTGCATGTTGTTAAACAGCTCCTGGTTGGTAAGCTCCTGAACCCAAAGGCTGTCTACACAAGCCATATCACTATGACGGATGAAACTGGATTTAATAGAATCTAAGAACGAAATTTTTGTAATTGGGGCAACCGGTGTAATGTCGGCCTGGGCACTCTCCTGGGCAAAAGCCACGAAAGAGAAAAGTGCGAAGACTAATGACAATGTTTTCTTTTTACTCATCTAATTTACTTTTATTAATCAGTTAAATTACAATGCATTACAAAGTAACAAAGTATGATAACTTTAGAATTTGATTTCTATTGCAAACTTTAACACTACTCCCCCTGTATCGCTGCGATACCCGGAAGTGTGCGTCCTTCAAGCATTTCAAGCATGGCACCGCCACCGGTAGACACATAGCTCATTTTTGGCTCAAGGCCAAACTGCTTAACGGCTGCTACTGAGTCACCTCCCCCTACAAGAGAGAAAGCGCCTTTGTTAGTAGCTTCAGCTATAAAATTACCAAGCTCGATAGTGCCCTTGGCAAAGTTTTCCATCTCAAATACGCCCAGCGGACCATTCCACAGAATGGTTTTGGACTCAAGGATAACTTTCTTGAAGTTTTCCAACGATTTTGGCCCTGCGTCAAGCCCCTGCCAACCGTCAGGAATCGCAGTTACGTCAACAACCTGTGTTTTGGCATCATTCTTAAAGCCATCGGCAGCAATAACATCTACCGGCAGGTGAATCTGTACGTTTTTCTCTTTGGCTTTGGCCAAAATATCAAGGGCAAGTTGTTGCTTGTCGTCCTCGCAAATCGAGTCGCCAATTTTTCCACCCTGTGCTTTGATAAATGTGAAGGTCATCCCTCCGCCTATTATCAGGTGGTCTACCTTGTCAAGTATGTTTTCAATAACCGTGATCTTAGACGAAACTTTAGATCCGCCCAATACAGCCGTTACCGGCTTTTCACTGTTTTTCAATACTTTGTCAAGGCTTTCGATCTCCTTAGCAAGAAGCTCGCCAAAAACTTTATTTTCAGGAAAATAGTTTGCAATTATTGTTGTTGAAGCGTGTGCACGGTGAGCCGTACCAAAGGCATCATTCACATAAACATCGCCAAGAGCGGCAAGTTTTTTTGCAAAGCCTTCATCGCCCGCTTCTTCTTCTTTGTAAAAACGAAGGTTTTCTAAAAGCAGCACTTCGCCCTGTTGTAAATCCTTTGCAGCCTGCTCTACTTCAGCACCTATGCTGTCGTTTACAAATTTTACTTTAACACCCAGTATTTCAGATGTTTTATCTACAATATGTTTTAGGGAATATTTTTCCTCAACGCCTTTCGGCCTGCCTAAATGCGACATAAGGATAACACTGCCACCGTCCTTAAGAATCTTATCAATTGTTGGTTTCGCAGCTTCAATACGGGTAGTGTCTGTTACTTTAAAGTTCTCATCCAGAGGTACATTAAAGTCTACACGGATTACGGCTTTTTTATTCGCAAAATTGATATCAGCAAGAGTTTTCATTAATGGGCTTTTAGTTTTAATTAGATTATGTAGAAAGGCAAATATAGGCCTTTCTGTTAATAAATTGCCAATAAGTTGTTCAAAAAGATTTTTAATGATATTTTATAGTGTTGATTTTCAGTGATTTGTATGGATGTTAAAATTTGTTTAACGCCATGAAACGGAAGTATTCTGTAATGAAATTTTAAATTCACAACCCGCGAAAACGTATTCGAGTGTTTTTCGTAACAGGATTTATCTTATATTAGTAGTCATAAAATGCTTGCTATGAAAATAATAGTAGCATCAACCTTATCGAAGGGCTTCTTTTTATGCGATGCCCAAAGCGATATTTCTGCCAGATAAAATTATTATGTCTGCTACATCCCGGCAGATAACGTATAACCCTAAAACCAATATCCCACCATTCGAAGCCAATCTGTTTTTATTATGTAACTACTTAATTTTTTGTAACATAAAATCCCCCATTATGAAAACAATTGCATTACTACTGGTTTTTATTTCCTGCACTGCCATGGCTCAGGAAACACCTACGCCCAAACAGGCCAAAGAATATATTGAAAATCATATCAATATCACCATTGATATCAGCGAGCTGGATAAAAAATACGATTTGCTGAAAAATCATAAACCCGGAGATGTGATAGTCGACGGGAAGAACATCTACAAATTTGTTGAGACCACCACTGCAATGGCCTATAATGCCGGATATATTTATCTCGATGCCAAAAAATTACCTGAAGAAGAACTAAAAAGGCTGACCGACGAAATATTAAATGAGTATAACAACGGTGCTTCCTTTGCCGACCTGATAAAAAAATACTCAATGGATAAAAATCCTAATGCTGCCGAAATGAAATTTACTGATGGGCAGATGGTTAAAACATTCGAAAAAGCGGTAAAGGAACATACTGCCGGAGAAGTATTTACCGTTACTACTCCTGAAAAAGGCTGGTACCATATCGTTAAGAAAAATACTGATAACCAGACTGTAAAAGCAATCCGGGCAGAATATGCCACATACAAAAGTTCGTAACCAAACCCGTTAATTAAATGAAATACACTCTTTTGTTTCTGTCATTGCTGCTGCCTCTGGCAATAGTTGCTCAGGATTATACCCCTACAGAACAGCAGGCAAAAGAGTATTTTTATAAAAATCAGGAGATTATTTCTTCAAGTACTTATTTTGAAGAAGATGGACCTTTATTTGATTTTTACTCCAAAAAAAACACTGGTGATGTAGTAATAACCGGTACTGAAATACACAAAGTTGTTGGCCCTAAGCTCATAACCCTATACAATTGCTCTATGATCTTTTTTGATAACCGCATTCAACCTGCAGCAGAAATTGAATCGGCACAAAAAACCATCATGTCAAATTATGAGTCGGGCTTTAGCTTTCAGGAACTTGCAGAACGATACTCCGATCCAATTCATCATTCGGAAGATTCTATGATAGATGCTGAAGATCTGCCGGATTGCCCTCTTAGATCGGGTTTAGAACAGCATAAACCGAAAGAAATGTTTTTTGTAGAGGCTTCAGAATATATAAGCTATCTGATTGTAATCAACGATTTTCCTGTAAAGCGAAAAGGTATTATCGTACAGCATGCCGTTTATGAATAAAACTCTGTAACTTCATAACTCAGCCACTTTGCAACTTTATGCTATATTTGCCCTATGCTTTTCTCAGAAATTTTAGGACAGGAACACATCAAAAGCCACCTTACCACAAGTGCCTCTTCGGCGCATATTCCACACGCACAACTTTTTATAGGCCCCGAAGGCTCAGGTACTTTACCCATGGCTATTGCTTATGCACAGTATATTCTCTGTGCCAATACCGGCAACGAAAACACCAACGGCAATGAAGCCTGTAACCTGAAGTTCCGCAACCTGTCGCACCCCGATCTGCATTTTGTTTTTCCGGTGTCGACCAATAGCGATGTGAAGAGCCATCCTGTGAGTGCCAATTTTTTAAAGGCCTGGCGTGAATTTGTTGAGGAAACACCTTACGGCAGTCTTTTCGACTGGTATAAAAAGATTGATATAGCCAATAAACAGGGACAGATAGGTGTAGACGAAGCTACCGAGATCGTAAAATCACTTTCGCTAAAAGCCTATGAAGGTGGTTATAAAGTGATGATCATCTGGATGGCCGACAAAATGAACACCGCCACAGCCAACAAACTCCTGAAACTGCTGGAAGAACCGCCTGAAAAAACGGTTTTCCTCCTGATTGCCGAAAGCCAGGACGATATACTGCAAACCATACTATCACGTTGCCAGGTGCTTAACTTTGGCCCATTGGGTGAAAAAGCAATTGTTGATGCGCTTGTTTCACGTGAAAATATGGAACAGCGTGCTGCCTTAAAAATTGCGCACCAGGCTCAGGGCAATTATAACAAAGCCCTGCATTTGCTGCACAAAACCGATGACCACAATCCGTTTGAAGAATGGTTTGTTATGTGGGTGCGTGCTGCTTTCCGTGCTAAGGGTAATGCCGCTGCCATTCAGGATCTTATTGCCTGGAGCGAGGCTATTGCAGGCATTGGCCGTGAAGCCCAAAAACAGTTCCTTAATTTCTGCATTGATATGTTCCGCCAGGCATTATTGCTGAATTATAATGCTAAAGAACTGGTTTTCATGGAACCGACCGTTGATAAATTCAAGCTCGAAAATTTTGCGCCTTTTGTAAACGGCAACAACATAAACGACATTTTTAAAGAACTTAGCGATGCATTGTATCACATTGAGCGCAACGGTAATGCAAAAATTATTTTAACCGACTTATCCATAAAACTCACACGATTAATCCATAAAAAATAATACTATGTACACGCACACCGCAACTATTATTACACTGATTTTTTTGGGCATAACTTTCATACAATCAGGCTATGACAAGGTATCCGACTGGAAAGGAAACGTAGAATGGCTTAAAGGCCACTTTGCACAGACGCCTATCAAAAACATGGTGCCGCAATCATTGTTCCTGATCCTTGTGCTTGAAGTTTTTGCCGGTGCTTTTTCGGTTATCGGTGCTATACAGATGATCATGAACGGCGAAACTGAATTCGCTTTCTGGGGAAGCCTTATTTCATGCGTAACATTGCTGTTCCTTCTTTTAGGTCAGCGTATGGCTAAAGAATACGACGGCGCAAGAACAATCGTTATCTATTTTATCCCGGCAGTTCTTGTTCTTACATGGCTGTAATTCTGATATTTGGATAGTTAGATTATTTGACTTTTAGAATCAAAGACAATAAAAAAGGACTGTCTCAAAAGTAATTTTCATTAGGTTTTGTCATTTCGACCGCAGCGTAGCAAAGTGGAGAAATCTCAACAACTTAATTTTAGAGATTTCTCCACTTTGCTACGCTAAAATGACACTTTTGTAAACTGCACCAAAAAGTTAGACTATTGGGGACAGTTTAATTGCTACCCTTTCTTTTTAAAATCAATCCTAAATGGATGTCTATTGCAAGCTCATGATTCATAAAAGGTGCCGCATTGCTACCTCTTGACCATATTCGAGTTTCATAATTATCATAGAAGTAACTATGCTCTTGCATAACTTTGTAAATTTCCGCTTTAAGTACATCTACCGCATCATCCCTAAGCTTTTCAGCACATGAATGTTCTACCTGACTTTCAAACCTGTGCCATGCACCTATACCAATCTCATCATTAACTTGGTGAGCTTTCACTTCCACAGGAAAATTGATTGTGTAATTAATGCCTCCAACAACTAACTCTTTACTTAAATATTTCATAATATTGGTTTTAAATATCACAAAGCAATTTAATAATAAGGTTGGGAGATATTAATACCTATTGCGAGGATTTATCAACAAAAATACTGATTTACAGTAACTTGTAAAGAACGACATTTTAAAGTTGTAATATTTCAATAACAAAATTATTTGATGTTTAAATCTACCTTAAAATGTCTTATTTTACATATATTTAGATTTTATCCGAAAACAAAAATTTCAAATGTCATCAAGTTATTAACAGCTATAAATTTTTCTAAATTTTGGGTGCACTCTATTGAGATAGCTTTTTTATTCATCTCTTAAACTTGCTTTGTAAAGCTTTAATTCACTCCAGGAGAACTCGTCCCCGAACTTTTCTTTGAGCGCTCCAAGGCCTTCTCCTTCAAATCCTTTAAAAGCAGCCGCGAGAGCGTTTATTTTATCTTCTGGAAGCATGTCCTCTACTTTTACCTTTCCACCCTGTATAAGGCCTGCAAAATGGCTTAAAATAGTTGTTTCGGTGAGTTTTCTTACTCGTGCTATATCCTGAACAGACATTTTTTGTAACCAAAGTTCATGCGTTTCCTCCAGCGTAGTCTTTTTAGGCTCTGTAGATTTTTTCTTTTTCGGGGCATAACGTTCTGCTGCGTAGTCCTCTTCTGGTTCTTCCAGCAGCGAAGCATCGTTATGCTTCATTGTTCCACGAATAACTTCGATTTTTTTGCTCTTGTAGGATTGTATTTCCGGCGAAACGAGATTTTCACGGCTTATCGGTTTACCTTCGTTCACGATTTCCATTAGGAGTTTTGATTTCATCAGCCGTATAACTGCTGCGGTCTGATTTTCTTCAAGTTCAGCCAGTTCCTCATAAAATCCTTTGGCTTTGCGGATGCGTTTTACCTCTTCCATCTTTTCAAAAAGTCCCGTCGCGATAGTATCCATAACGGGGAAAAAATAGTTTACGGCAGCCGTCACCCTTTCATTTACAAATTTCATATCTATTTCCGGCTGACGAAAAAGCCTGTCTAGCTGCAGCCTGAATTTTTGTGCCGCATCCAGCAATCCGTGAATATTGTTATCCTGGCGGTTAGCCCAGTCACGATATCCGGCTTTAAGCGATTTTGGCCCTTCGCTCAGGTAGCTCATCTTGTGGCGTTGCCATTCAGTAGCGAGTTCAGACCAGTCAAAGCTGTTTTTCAGGAAGTTGGAAATAAAACGTTCGGTTTCCTGCTTGAGTGAATTTTCAAGTTCACCTTCCTCCGCCCTGCCCGCGGCATAATCAATCACATCGGCATCGCTGGAAATACCGTTCATTCGTATTGGAGAAAGCAAAATAAGCCCCTCTAACGAACGCAAACGCGAAAGAGCCACATAGGCCTGCCCAGGCATAAAAACCTGCGATACATCCAGCACAGCTTTGTCAAACGTCAGTCCCTGACTCTTGTGAACCGTAATCGCCCATGCCAACTTTAGAGGATAATGCACAAAAGTGCCTAAAACGTCTTCTTTTATTTCTTTGGTAACCTCGTCAACATAGTAGCGCACGTTTTGCCATTCGTATTTTGTAGCTTCAATGGTTTCATCCTCTTCCGGAAAATGCACGAGTATCTCTTCATCTGATAACGATTTGATTACGCCTATTTTCCCATTAAAATATTTCTTTTCCGGCGACAGGTCGTTTTTAATGAACATAACCTGGGCGCCCACTTTAAGCTTCAGCTCGCTTTCAACAGGATAGATCTTATCCGGAAAATCGCCAACAATTTCGGCATCAAAAGTGAATTGCTTCTCGTCGAGTTCCTCAAGAGAAGTGGCGTTCATCGCATCAGCCTTGGCGTTATGCGTAGTCAGGGTTATATAACCTGCGTGTTTGGTAGAATCAAAATCAGGCTGTACAAAAGTATTCAGTACTTTGAGGTCGTTTTGAGTTATAACGTTGTTTCTCAAATTGTTAAGTACATCTATAAAGGTGCTATCCGTTTGCCTATAGATCTTGTCAAGCTCAATATACAGCGGAGGATCCTGCTGAACCACATGCGAATGGAAAAAGAATTTGCCCCTGTAATAGTTGCGGAGTACCTCCCACTCCTCATTTTTCACTACCGGTGGCAGCTGCAAAAGGTCGCCAATGTATAATACCTGAACACCTCCAAACGGAAGGTTTTTCTTACGTACAGAGCGCAGCATAAAATCCATTGCATCAAGCAAATCAGCACGAAGCATACTTACTTCATCAATAACCAATAACTCAAGATTATTGATAACCGACTGTTTATCAGCACGCATACGGAAATGTCGGCGAAGGGTATCCTTGTTTTCAAACCGAGCTGTATCAGAAACTTGCGGTGGCTGATTCATGTCCGGTATAAATCCGGCAAACGGAAGTTGGAACATTGAATGTATGGTTACGCCTCCTGCATTCAATGCTGCAATGCCCGTAGGTGCTACAACCACAACGTTTTTGTGGGTAGTACGGATGATTTCCCTAAGCAGCGTAGTCTTACCCGTACCTGCTTTTCCGGTAAGAAAAACAGACCTATTTGTCTGATTTATAAAGCGTAAGGCAAAGGAAGCGGCTGTAGAGATGTTTTCCATGGGGCGTATAAATTGAAGGTCGAAAATTACGGATTTTTGATCAGACTTTATTCCAAAAAAATACCCCCGAAAGATTCAGGGGTATTTATATATCGTTAGAAAAGATTATTTTTTCTCTTCTTTCTTCTCTTCAGTTTTTGGAGTTTCTTCTTTTTTAGCAGAACCTTTAAACTTGTCGTTCAGCTCTTTAGTTATTTTATCAGTGATATCATAACCTTCTTTTGCATACATAATGCTTACTACATCACCTGAACCGTAGATGTAATCATAACCGTTTTTCTTACCGTAATCAGCCACAAATTTCTTGATTTTGCTAACTAAAGTGTCATTTTTAGGGCCAAATTCATCCTGAAGTTGCTTAAGCATAGCCTCCTGAGAGATTTGAAGCTCCTGGCTTCTTTTCTGAAGTTCCTGTTGTTTTAGCTGTGCCCACTGCATACCCTTAGTTCTTGCTTCTTCGGCAAAACTGGCACGGTCAAGGTCAAACTGATGTGCTTTAGCCTGAAGTTCCTGTGCCATCACTTCTCTCTTCGTGTTGCTTTGCGATTCCAGCTCTTTAAATTCTTCAAGATCCTGAACAATTTTGTTGGTATCTACATAAGCCGTTTTTAAACCTGTACTTGCCGTACCTGCATCTTTGTTACATGAAATTACCGCAAGGGCAAAACCGAATATCAAAAGTGATTTTTTCATTTTATGATTTAAGTGTTATGTTTAAAAATTTTCGTAAAAGTAATAATTAGTTCCCAAGTTCCAAAAAAAGCAGATTTTTAGCATTTTTTTAATGTATAAAGAGAATTTATTAAGCTAAACTTAACCTATAAGAATCCTCAATCAAAATCGGCTTCAAATAAAGCTCTCTGCTGAACGTTTAAAATTTCCGAACCCAAAGCCATGTCAGTGCTAAGAATCGTTAAACACCGCGCTTTATTTTAATTTTTGAGCGTTTTTAGCACATAAATATGCGAAGAATACTCAAAATTTTGTTTTGCTTTTAAATTTGAGCGTAATCCGATCCAAAATCCTTTGACAAAACTCATTTTCCCGGTTTTATATTTTTCTGATAAAAGGCTCACATAAAAACTGTCAAATTTCATCGGGAAAATTTTTACCAGCTGCATATCCTGTTTTCCAAAAAGCAGTTCGATAGCTTTTTTTGAAAAATGCCAAAGGTGTCTCGGCACATCATAAGCCGCCCAAAATTTACCGTAGTACTTCGCGTCAAAAGATTTATAATTCGGAACAGCAACTATCAAAACACCATCCGGTTTAAGGATTCTTTTTAATTCCGTAATCTGAGCTTCTACATCGGGCACATGTTCTAATACATGCCACATGGTAATTGCATCAGCAGAATGGTTTGGCATGTCGGCCAGTACGTTAAGAAACTTTACTCCTTTTGACTCTGCAATAGATTTTGCCTTTGTGTTTGGCTCAACTCCTACGATGTCCCAACCATTTTTTTGAGCCATAACCAAAAAATCACCGGTTCCGGCACCAATATCGAGCAATTTGCCTTTTTTTGGCTGAAATTGCTGCACTAATTTGATTTTATCGCGTAATGCTTTCTGTTTAACGGTATGATACAGCTTTTCAAACAAAGAGCGCTTTCCATCGGTATGCGAAATATAGTCATCGCTTTCATAATAGCTGCCCAGGTTTTCAGGAGCAGGCTGCGGATATGTTTTTAGTAATTCTAATTCTTCGTCCAGCAAAAGTTCAAATTTTTCTCCTGAAACAGAATAATCCTGTACTGTCATGTAAACGTTATGTTTTGAAAAATCCATTAATAGTTGTTGTATTGGTATTTTAAATCTCTTAAGTATTTAATAACAATTTTCTGGTAGAGCGAATTATCCGCTAAACAATCCTCATTGTTTTGGTCTATAACCGACATTCCTAAAAAATTGGCCGACGAACCAATCCTGTTGGGTTCTGTTTCAACAGTACTTACCATAAATTGGGTAAGATCATAATATTTTACCAACTCATCATCGGTGTATAAAAAAACTTTAAACCGTACACCTTCAATATCCACATTATACGAAATGTCTTCCGTATAGCCCAAGCCGTATTTTATTACTAAAAATTCTTTGAAAGGCATTTTTGTCTGATTGTTTTCAAAAAAGAAACAGGTTAAGCCTTTTTCTCTTCCAATAATTTGTTTTCCGTTTTCTAACAGCAGATAGTCGCCTACTTCAACGGTATGCCTTGGCGTGATGCAACCAGATGTAAGAGCAAAAACCAAAAACAAGAAAAACCCTTTCATTAAAAAGGGTTTTTTATATCGTTCCACGTGAAACATACTCATTATCGTCCCATATGTATTAAAAGCACCGAAATATCACTTGGCGAAACACCACTAATGCGTGATGCCTGCGAAATAGTAACGGGCCTGATTTTTTTCATTTTTTCTTTCGCTTCATACGAAAGCGATTTTATCTTATCGTAATCAAAATTATCCGGAATCCTTAAATCTTCAAGTCGGTTAAGCTTATCCGCATTATTTTTTTCCTTTTCGATGTATCCTGAATATTTTACCTGAATTTCCGCCTGTTCTACAACTTCCCTATCCAGATTGTTCTCTTTGATGTATTCTTGGACTTTTTCAAACTTAAGAATATCTTCAAGCTCTAATTGCGGACGCGAAAATACTTTAAACATCTTATCAGGTTGCACCATAGGAGAAGAACCTTTTTCTTCCAGTATAGGATTTGCTTCAGCAACAGAAACACTTGTTTCTTTAAAGAAATTCACAAACGCTTCCGATTCGTCGCGTTTTTTCTCCATTCTTCGCAAACGATCTTCTTTAGCTAAGCCAATTTCATACGACAAAGGCGTAAGCCTGAAATCAGCATTATCCTGACGAAGTAATGTTCTGTACTCTGCACGCGATGTAAACATACGATACGGTTCTTCCGTTCCCTTAGTGATAAGGTCATCCACAAGCACCCCTATATAAGCTTCATTACGTTTTAATATGAAAGGATCTTTTTCCTGCACTTTAAGCGCAGCATTAATACCGGCCATCAATCCCTGGGCGGCTGCCTCTTCATAACCGGTAGTTCCGTTAATTTGTCCGGCAAAAAACAATCCTTCAACTAATTTAGTTTCCAGCGTATGCTTTAACTGTGTAGGCGGGAAATAATCATATTCGATAGCATACCCGGGACGGAAGAACTTGACATTCTCAAAACCGGCAACAGAACGCAATGCTTTAAACTGAACATCCTCCGGGAGGGAGGTTGAAAATCCGTTCACATATACTTCCACCGTGTCCCATCCTTCAGGCTCAACAAAAAGCTGGTGACGGTCTTTATCTGCAAAACGGTTAATTTTATCTTCAATCGAAGGACAATATCTTGGCCCCAAACTTTGAATACGGCCATTGAACATCGGAGAACGGTCAAAACCTTCACGAAGCAAATCATGAACAAGTTCAGACGTGTACGTCATATGACAAGAACGCTGATGCACCAACGGCCTGGTTACATCAGAATAGGAAAACTTATCCGGGTTTTCATCTCCGGGTTGCTCAATCATTTTTGAATAATCCAGCGAACGCCCATCCACTCGTGGCGGTGTTCCCGTCTTCATTCTTCCGGAGTCAAAACCGGCACGAACTAGATCCTCCGTAATACCGTAAGCAGCACTCTCGCCTGCCCTACCTCCGCCAAACTGTTTCTCTCCGATATGGATCAATCCGTTCAGGAAAGTTCCGTTGGTCAACACAACCGTTTTAGCTTTGATTTCGATTCCAAGCGATGTTCTGATTCCTTTTATCTTCCCATCCTCAATTACAACTCCGGAAACCATTTCCTGATAAAAATCGAGATTCGGGGTACGCTCCAGCATCAGTCTCCACTCTTCAGCAAAACGCATCCTGTCGCTTTGCACACGCGGACTCCACATTGCAGGACCCTTTGATTTGTTCAGCATTCTAAACTGAATTGCCGTCTTATCAGACACAATTCCTGAATACCCACCAAGGGCATCAATCTCACGCACAATCTGTCCTTTTGCAATTCCGCCCATGGCAGGATTGCATGACATCTGCGCTATGTTTTGCAGACTCATTGTTACAAGCAGCGTTTTGCTGCCCATGTTTGCAGCAGCAGCAGCAGCCTCAGAACCGGCGTGCCCCGCACCCACAACAATTACATCATATACTTCGTTAAACATTTTTATTCTCCTTTGTTCCACGTGGAACGCTAAAAATTGCTAAAAAAATTTCGCCAAGCAGTACGTTCCACGTGGAACGTTCAAGACTTTCGGCTTTAAAATCGAAACGTTCCACGTGGAACATAACGAAATTTTATGAGCGGTTTAATCTACTGTTCCACGTGGAACAGCTTCATTTTCTCTTCTTCCTTAGAACGCATAACTGTAGAATCCTCTTCCGACTTGTCTTTGTAACCACAGTAATGAAGAACACCATGAGCCATAACCCTGCGCAATTCATCAGCAAAAGAAACGCCATAATCAGCGGCATTATCCTTAACGCGCTCTACAGAAATGAATATATCACCGCTTATAAGATTACCCATTGTATAGTCAAAACTGATAATATCAGTAAGCGTATCGTGATCTAAGAACTCTATGTTTTTTTGTAAAAGGTATTCATCATCACAGAATATGTAATTGATTTCACCTTCGGTTTTATCTTCTGATTCTATAACCTCAGAAATCCACTCTTCATATCTGGCTTCATCCTGAAGCTCAAAATCGGTCTCGTAATTAAAACTAATCATCTTTTCTAAAATAGGTTTGAACCCTTTGATTAAAATTTGGGCGCAAAGGTAAGCTTTGTCTGTTTAATATCTCTACACTATTCAGATAATCTTTTAGAGCAGCCGGAATAGCAGTAGCATTATTGTTAAACTCTTTTTTATTGGTTTGCGACTGGCGTTTGTTTTCTTCGCCCTGTTGCTGAACAGCCTTATCAAGTTTTAAAAGTTCATGTTTTAAACGTTGCATTCTTTCGGCAGCATCACCTTTAAAGCCTTTGCTCAACAATTGCTTTTCTATCTCTTTCATCTCACGAAGAGCATTCTGCCCATTGCCCCCCATGCCCTGTTTATCTAAAGCTTTTTGTAATGACTCTCGCAACTGCTGCTGTTCTTTATAAATCTCTAAAAGCTTTTCAGCATCACCTTCTTTGTCACCATCTTCACCTTCTCCCTCTCCCTGGCCTTGTCCTTTTTTCTGACCTCCGGGCTGAGGCTTTCCTTGATCACCTTCACCTTTTTTACCGTCTTTACCCTGCTTGCCATCTTTCATTTTCTTGGAAAGGCTTTCCTGTTTCTGAATGATATCGGGAAGCTGCATATCTCCTTTACCGGATTTACCCGGTTTAGATTTACCCATCCCTGAACCCTGCATTTCCATCTGCATGTTGTTAAGTGCGTCACTTAAAAAATCAGCTAGTTTGTTGGCAGAAGTTACAGCATATTGCTGGTTAGATACACCACGCGGAACCATATTATCGGCAAGGTCGGTAATCGCCTTGTCAATGTAATAATGAACATTCCCTACTTCCTCAGTAATCTTTTCGGTAATCTTAGGATTGCGTAATGACATCGCAAAGATACTATCATCAACATGCCTGAACTGTTGCTTAAGATCCTGTTGTTTCTTTAGGTTTTTACTGAAGGATGATGAATGCGTGGTACTACCTTTGAACTTGCCCATAACATCTTCCTGAGAGAATGAATAGGCCAATAGATTATCAAGGATCTGACGTAACATTTTTACATCTTCTTCAAGTTGTTCCTGTTCTCCGCCGCCCATCATTTCCATCATCTTACCTCCCATTTGTTTCATCTTTTGGGCAGCAGATTTTTGCTTAGGCTTGGCTTTTTGTTTGCTGTCTTTCTGATCTTTTTTTAATTCATCAGATGCCTTTTGCATATCCTCTTCAACATTCTTTTCCTCATTTTTATCACTCGGGATATCCATAGGTTTTTTAAGTTCTTCGTTCTGTTTTTCAAGTTCACGAAGCTCTTCCTGAATCTGGTCAAATTCCTTGTTTATCTCTTCCTGTTTTTCGGCTGAGTTCTTATCACTCTCAGAAAGTTTCTCCTGTTTGTCACCAAGCTCTTTTAATTTATCAGCAATCTGTTCTGCCTTTTTCTCCACATAAAAACGCTTGGTAAGTTCTACCAATTGCTCTAGATTCTTAGTCTGACTTTTGCTGTTTTTCTTAAGCTGGTCTACTTTATCAAACAGTTCTTCCTTCTGTAATTTATTGGTAAGATCTTTTAGTTGCTCTAAAAGCTTCTGATTCTTTTCTGCTTCTTTTTCGTTTTTCTCAAGACGTTTCATGAGCTCTTCTTTGAACTCATCCTTCTTTTCAGGATTGAATTTCTCAAGATTCTGCTCAAGCTTTTTAGAGAATTCTTTCATCATTTCGTCCTGCTGCTGCTGACGGTTAATGAAGTCCTGGATCTTCTTCTGGTCTTTGAAATCCATATTGTCTTTCTCCTTACCCATCTTCTGAAGCTTGTCCAGTTCACTTAATTGTTTGTCCTGATTTTTGATTGATTTTTCAAGACTGTTGATGTTGCTGTTTTGCTCCTGAAGTGCTTCTTCACGTTTTTCTTCCTGCGTAAGTTCTTTGTGAGAGAAAACTGAAGACTTAGCCGACTTGTAATTGTGCACGGCATCATTATCAAAAATCTCAAAGTAGTACTCATAACGCACACCCTCTTTAAGCGAAAGTCCGTTAGGGAAGGTATATACAAAACGATCATATACATCTTTCTTAACCGGCAATGTTCCACGTTTGGCAGCATCGGGATTATCCTGCGGGTAGTAAACAATCTGAAGTCGCGTCAATCCATAATCATCAGATACCTGACCTAAAACTACTTCTCTGTCCAGCTTTAAACTATCCGGTGCCGCACCAACATTGATCGTTGGATACTGATCTTTGATGGTTGTGATCTGATATTGAAGTTTTTCGTGGTTTTTTACCTTAATATTAGAAGTAAGTATCTGATAATCTGTATTATGCATGATACTTTTAGATAATGTGAACGTATTATCATTATTTATAAACGCAGAAGACTGCCCCTGGCTCTGCCATTCGATACCGTTAGTGGCCAAAGCCTGTACTTTCCATGTAACTTTAGTTCCTTCCGGCACTACAGCGTTACCGGTACCACGAACAACTTCAGATTTTTTACCAAGGTATGAAGGGAAGTTCAGTACCATCTCAAAATTAGCAATGGTAGGAACGGCAACTACATTCAGTTCATACGGCTGAGAAGTAACTTCGTTAGCCTTAAGTTCGAATGCAATATTTTTAGAAGGTTTCTCGAAGCGGTATTGAAATACTCCGGGCTTAACATTCTCAAGGTAATAATTTTCTTCACCAATAGTTATCATCGCATTTTCAGGAACAACATTTCCCTGAGTTTTTACCTGTAGCAAAAAATCTGTATCCTGTTGCGCAGTCAGTGAATTATTAACGATCACAAATTCGAATGGTGCAGGCGGTGCAAAATGTTTACCATAGTGCACTACCCTGTCAAAACTTTGAGTGATCACTTTTGAATTTCCACTGACCATGAAAAACAAGATCAGCAACAATGGAATCACAGCATACGGAATGTACTTTACATTCTTTCTGAAATTGATAGCATTTCCAAAAGGAACCGGCTGCAGGTTATTCGCTTTTTGCTCTATAGAAGCGACCAACAATTCAGACTGTTCCTCCTGAGAAGAAAGCTGAAGGAAATTGGTAAGCTTGTCATTTATTTCAGAAAAATGTTTTCCGATAATATCCGATGCCTGACGATAGTCGATACCCTTCTGTAATTTGAAAAGTTTGAATATTGGAAAAAGGATAAACCTGAACAACAGGAAAACCTCTACCACTACAAACAGCCAAAACAAAACAGTACGCCCACCCTGCGGCAGCCATAAAAAATATTCTACCAGCAACGTGAAAATAAAATACAGCAGGCCAAGTCCTATAAAAAGTATTGTTCCACGTAAAAGTTCGTTGGTATAATACTTCCTGATGAAGGCTTCAAGCTTGGAATAAATAACATTTTTTGCTTCCAAAATACAGTCGATTGTTAATAACTGATAAAAATACAAATTCCGCGGAACTATTAAACGTAAAAAATGCTATAATCTGATGGGTTATCAGCATTAGTATAGCAGTCGTTGTTAATAACTTCAAATTCGATGTTCAAATTAGTTATTACGGAAATTTGATAATCGTATCTTTGCACCACTAAATTTAAGTAACAATGTCTAAGCAAGTTCGCGTGCGTTTTGCACCAAGCCCAACAGGACCTTTACACATTGGAGGTGTAAGGACAGCCCTTTTTAATTATTTATTTGCCAAAAAACATGGCGGTGTATTCTACCTTAGGATAGAAGATACCGATCAAAACCGTTATGTTGAAGGTGCAGAAGAATACATTATCGAAGCGCTGAACTGGTGCGGAATCCCATTTGACGAAGGTATTGGGAAAGAAGGAAAATTTGGCCCATACCGCCAAAGCGAAAGAAAAGAAATATACAAGCAATATGCACTTAACCTTATTGAAAACGGTTGGGCATACTATGCTTTTGATACTCAGGAAGCGCTTGATGCACTTAGAGCAACAGCCGAAGCTGAAGGAAAAACATTCATCTACAATCACGCCATTCGTGAAACAATGGAGACTTCTCTAAAGCTTAGTGCAGAAGAAATTCAAAAAAGAATTGAGAATGGAGAGCATTATGTTATCCGATTTAAGACTCCTGTAAATGAGACATTACACCTGAAAGACATAATTCGTGGTGATATTAAGTTTGAAACTAATCTGCTTGACGACAAAGTATTGTTCAAAAGCGATGGTATGCCTACCTATCACCTGGCTAATATTGTTGATGACCACCTAATGGAAACCAGCCATGTTATCCGTGGTGAAGAGTGGTTGCCTTCCCTACCTCTGCACGAACTTTTATACAGGGCATTTGGTTGGGATGCGCCTCAGTTTGCTCACCTGCCGCTTATCCTTAAGCCGGTTGGCAATGGTAAACTTTCTAAAAGGGATGGTGATAAATTAGGTTTCCCGGTATTCCCGTTAGAATGGAAAAACCCGGACGGAACTGTTTCTTCAGGTTACAGAGAAAAAGGTTTCCTTCCGGAAGCTGTTATCAACTTCCTGGCATTGTTAGGTTGGAATCCGGGTACAGACCAAGAACTTTTCACACTTGATGAACTTGTACAACTATTCGATTTGGAGAGAGTACATAAGGCAGGTGCCAAATTCGATCCTGAAAAAAACAAATGGTTCAACCACCAGTATTTTGGAAGACAAAATAACGAGGTTATCGCCAAACAGTTAAACCATACGCTTGTAGAAAAAGGTATTAACAAACCTATAGATTATGTTACCGATGCAGTAGCTCTTGTAAAAGAACGTGCAACCTTCGCTTCTGAGTTATGGGATCTGACAGACTTTTTCTTTGTAGCACCAACGGCTTATGATGAAAAGGCAGCCAAGAACTGGAAACCGGAAACGGCAGAGGTTATGAGCAGATTGATTGGCGTGTTAGAAAACATAGCTGATTTCTCATCACAGAATGTAGAAAGCATTGTAAAAGCCTGGATGGAAGAAAATGAGATAGGAATGGGCAAAGTGATGCAACCGCTACGTTTAAGCCTTGTAGGGGCTGTAAAAGGGCCTCATTTGTTTGATATCATTGCATTGATAGGTAAAGCTGAAACAATCAGCAGGATACAAAAAGCAATAGCAACTTTATAATAACCAAACCTTCCCTAACCGGAAGGTTTTTTATTTTACAAAAAAACGTATCTTAACAGCAATCAACAAAACCTTTATTATGGGAACTACTTTTTTAGGCGTAATCGTCTTCTTCGGATTAATTATTCTTTTTTCGTCATTCTTTACCGTTAAGCAGCAAACGGCTGTAATCGTGGAACGTTTCGGTAAATTCCTAAGCATTCGTCATGCAGGTCTGCAACTTAAAATTCCAATCATCGATAAGATAGCGGGAAGGATAAACCTTAAGATACAGCAGCTGGATGTTATCATCGAAACCAAAACCAAAGAGAATGTATTTGTGAAAATGAAAGTTTCGGTTCAGTTTGTGGTAATACAGGAAAAGGTATATGAAGCCTTTTATAAACTGCAATATCCACACGACCAGATCACTTCATATGTATTTGACGTTGTACGTGCAGAGGTACCAAAACTGAAACTGGATGATGTTTTTGAACGTAAAGATGATATCGCTGTAGCCGTAAAAAGAGAGCTTAATGAAGCAATGACCACATATGGATATGACATTATCAATACACTTATTACCGATATCGATCCGGATATTCAGGTCAAAAATGCAATGAACCGAATCAATGCTGCGGACAGGGAAAAATCAGCTGCAGAATATGAAGCTGAAGCACAAAGGATCCGTATCGTTGCTAAAGCAAAAGCAGAAGCAGAAAGCAAAAGATTACAGGGTCAGGGTATTGCCGATCAGCGTCGTGAGATCGCAAGAGGATTGGTAGAAAGTGTTAACGTACTGAATGAAGTAGGCATCAACTCTCAGGAAGCATCGGCACTGATTGTTGTAACACAGCACTATGATACACTACAGGCAATAGGTGCAGATACCAATTCTAACCTTATCCTGCTACCAAACTCACCACAGGCCGGCAGCGATATGCTGAACAATATGGTGGCTTCCTTTACGGCTTCAAACCAGGTTGGCGAAGCGATTAAAAAAGGTAATCTGAAAAAAGAAACAAGAAAGAAAAACGATGATTTTCCTACTCATGAAAGCCATGAACACGAAAATCCGGAAACAGAATAAAATAAAAGTCCCGCCATTGAGCGGGACTTTTTATATTTGCTGCAAACTAAAATTACAATGAAAAATATATACTATATCACCTTTATAATTTTGCTTTTTATTGGATTTACTTTTTATATAAACTGGAACAGTCGTTTAGAAAATGTCTACAAAAGAATGCTTGAGGATATAAAAGACGAAAATTACAGTGGAATAATCGTGAAAAAATATACCAAAGTTGATGGTAAATATCCGGTTCACGTACTTCAGTTAAGTAATAAACAGGAAGCAGAACCCGGCAGAAGATTTTGGGAAAAAACAGCGGTAGGTGACTCAGTCGTAAAGATTAAAGGATCCGATTATTCAACAGTATATAAAAAAGACGGAACTACTGACAGTTTTGATTATGGAAAATGGATTGAGGAAATAAGCAAAGAAGAATAAAAAAAGCTACCAAAAAGGTAGCTTTCATTTTTTAAAATATCTTCTTAAAGAGCCAGCTTAATGCTACACTCTTAATGGGTCCGGAAAATTTACCTAAAATACCCAAAATCTTTTTAGGGGTCTCCCCTATCATATTCATAGGCTTCAGGCTGTCCTGGGTTTCTTCAAAGCTCTTTTTAAACTTAGCATAAGCCAGATCTTTCTCAAGCTTAAATATCTCAAGATCAGTGTTTATTTCGTCAAAATTCCTATATATCTTAGTGTTCATAGCTATTCATATTTCTTAAAAAAAATCCTTGAAAATGTAGAAAGCATAGGGCCTTCAACAATCTTATCCTGTCCATAATAAACAACTATTGCCAATACAAGATATATAAGTCCGACAATAAGGAATCCATACGCAAAGTTATCAAGCCAATACCCAATACCCAGTGCCGCGGCAATTGAAAAAAATACAGTAACTATAATCAACATAACGCCTAAAAGAAAAACTTTCAGCATTGCCGATGTTGACTTCATTAATATCTTAAACCCCCAAAGTTTATAGTATTTCAGATTTGCATCTAAAAGATTTTTTACTTCGTGTTTAAGTTCTTCTGCGTTTTCTTTTATTTCTTCAAATGCCATATAACTAATTATTTAGCCGCCGATGCCTTAGCTTTAGCGTCTTTTTTAAGTTCTTCCAGTTTTTTCTCAAGCATAGAGATCACGTCTTCAGTCTTATGCTCTACATCCGAAACAAGGTGATCAATAGTACCTTCAAGATCGTGTTTCGCTGCACCAAACTTACTTTTTACAGTTTCGGTAAGGTCGCTCAGTTTATTTGCAAGCTCATCTTTTTTTGCAAGAGCACCATCTTTTATCTTTTTTCTTGTTTTAGATCCTTCATCCGGAGCAAATAAAATTCCTAATGCTGCTCCTACTGCTGCACCTGCAAGCACAGCTACAATTGTTCCTGTTTTACCAGCCATGATTTCGTTTTTTTGAATTAATAATTATAAAGTTACCCTATTTAACATTTGTAGGATGTTAATAGGGCGTTAATTGAAAGCCAAAGTATGCAAAAATCAAAATAAGCCCGTATAATAAGGTTTCTCTATAATAAATGTACAAATACCTTCTTACAAAATTATAATTGAACCGTAGGAATTTATGAAGGTCACTTTTTAATAAGTCATCTATTAAAAAATATTTTACTATAGATTATATTAATAATAGTCGTTTATAGATATTTATAAATGATATAATAGTAACACTCTATAAATAGAATAATTGATTAAAAATTAAAACATAATAGATTTACACAATAATAAATAAAAACATTAAATTACCTAAAAATGATTAATATAATAAATAAAAATTAAAATCAATATTAATTGTAAATATAATAGAAAATGTAAATAATAATTAATTATAAAAATTTTTGAAATTTTCATCAATATAATTTATTAAATATAAAATTGATTAAGATTAAATATATAATAGTATTTATTAATAATATATAAAATTTAAAAATAAATTTAATTTAATAGTTTTTAATTATATAAAAGTCATCAACTAGGTAAAAATTAAAATAAAGCGTTTTAAGAATACTTTACCGACAAAACGTCCAAACACATTACTTGTTTTTTAAAATCGATTAAATTAAATCCTGTGAGGTCACTTTTTTAAGTATTTATCTATATTAAATCTAAAATCAATCAATTTTATATATAATAAAAAAGCTCCTGAAAATTCAGGAGCTTCGATAAGTAAAATTTATTTTTACTGTTCTTTGCTTTCTACTTTTGCCCAAGTGTCACGAAGACCAACAGTTTTGTTGAAAACAATCCTTTCGGCATTCGTATCCGGGTCAACACAGAAATATCCTAATCGCTGGAACTGGTAACGCTCCCCTGCTTCGGCACTTTTCAGGCTAGGCTCAAGGTAACCTTTAATAACTTCCAGTGAATTTGGGTTGATATATTCTTTAAAATCTACATCTTTATCAGCATCCGGAGCTTCATGTGTAAACAAACGGTCATAAATCCTAACTTCAGCTTCTACAGCATGTTGAATAGAAACCCAGTGGATAGTACCTTTAATTTTTCGTAAGCTGGCTTCAGTTCCGCTACCGCTACGACTGTCCGTATCATATGTACAGTGAATTTCAGTAATGTTGCCATCCGCATCTTTTACAACGCTCTCACCCTTAATGATATAAGCATTTTTTAAACGCACTTCTTTACCAAGAGTCAGGCGGAAATATTTGCTGTTAGCATTTTCCATAAAGTCTTCTCTTTCGATGTAAAGCTCTCTTGAAAAAGGTACTTCCCTAAATCCTGCAGACTCATCTTCAGGATTATTTTCAGCTTCTAACCACTCCTCTTTTCCTTCAGGATAGTTAGTAATTACAAGCTTAACCGGATCAAGTACAGCCATTACACGTGGAGCGATCTTATTAAGATCTTCTCTTACGCAAAACTCTAACAATGAAACATCTATAAGGTTTGTACGCTTCGCAATACCAATAGTATCAGCAAAATTACGGATAGAAGCAGGCGTATATCCTCTTCTTCTCATTCCAGAAATTGTTGACATCCTTGGGTCGTCCCAACCGTTAACATGTCCCTCCTGTACCAATTGTAAAAGCTTTCTTTTACTCACTACAGTATGGCTCAGGTTACGTCGTGCAAACTCACGTTGTTTTGGCCTTACTTTACCTTCAGTGTAGATCTGATCAAGGAACCAATCGTATAATTCCCTGTGCATCAGAAACTCAAGTGTACAAAGTGAATGCGAAATTTCTTCTACATAATCACTTTCACCATGAGCCCAGTCATACATCGGATATATCTTCCACGCATCACCGGTACGGTGATGATGTTTATGCAATATACGGTACATAATAGGGTCACGCATCAGCATATTGCTTGATGTCATGTCTATTTTTGCCCTTAAAACGTGAGTTCCCTCAGGAAATTCACCGTTTTTCATTCTTTCAAAAAGGTCAAGGTTCTCCTCTACCGAACGGTTCCTGAAAGGACTTTCAGTACCCGGTTGTGATGGAGTTCCTTTTTGTTTTGCCATGTCTTCACTGCTCTGGCTGTCTATATAGGCTTTTCCGTTCTTAATGAACTGAACTGCCCAGTCATACAGTTCCTGGAAGTAATCTGAAGCATAACGCTCTTCTGCCCATTGGTAACCTAACCACTCAACGTCTTTCTTAATGGCATCTACATACTCCTGCTCTTCTTTTGCAGGGTTAGTATCATCAAAACGCAGGTTTACAGGTGCATTATACCTTAGTCCAAGCCCAAAATTAAGGCATATAGAACTGGCATGGCCTACGTGCAGGTAACCGTTAGGTTCAGGTGGGAAACGGAAACGTAATTTGTCTTTAGCAAATCCGTTTGCCATATCCTCTTCAATAATCTGCTCAATAAAATTAAGTGATCTTTCTTCAGTCGACATAGCTTTAAATAATAAGAATGCAAATGTAGTTAATTTTTTCGTTAGAGCCTGAGTTACTGAGGCACTTAGTAGCTGAGTTTTTAAGCAAAAAAGTATATAAAATTCAGAGTTAAAAAACTTTGTACCTTTGTCCGGAACTAAGGCACTAAGTACCTCAGTAACTAAGCAACTTTATAAAAAATGGATACCATAAAACTTAAAAACATACGTACATTCTCATATCATGGCTGTCTTGTTGAAGAAAGCAAAATAGGCTCTGATTACTCGGTTGACCTTGAAATAAAAGCCGACCTTGAAAAGTCAATGCAGAGTGATGAACTTGCTGATACTGTTGATTATGTACATCTGAATAAGATAGTTACCGAAGAAATGGCAATACGCTCTAAACTGTTGGAACATGTAGCTAAACGTATTGTTGACAGGGTTTTTAAAGAAATTCCAATGGTAATGAAAGTAATTGTTGGAGTATCAAAAATCAACCCTCCAATAGGTGGCGATGTACAGGCCGTAACCATTGAAATTGAAGAAAACAGGAAATAAAAGACATAAAAAAACCGGGCTAATTCCCGGTTTTTTTATGCTTTGTAGTATACTTTCGTTCTTTATATAAATCAGATGCAGTAATAACATGTGCAAGTGCATCTTTTGCCAGTTCCTTATCCAGAGGTACAGCTTCGAGCACCGTATCATTCTTTATCTTAAACTGCAATGGCTCTTTTTTAGGCTGCATGATCACTACCTGATCCCCCACTCTAAAGGCATTAATATCATGGAATTGCATAATAGAACGCCCAATAACATCATCCTTAAGTTTCTTAAGATTACGACCCGGCATAGGAATTTCAACCTTCATTCCTATCATATCCAGAATAGTTGGAGCAAGATCGATCTGGCTGCAAAGCTTATCATATTTTGATCCTTTTTCCACACCCGGAGCTATAATAAGTGCGGGAATATGAAACTTATGGATTGGCACTAAATGTTTACCATAAGTACGGGTATTATGATCGGCAACAACTATGAAAAGAGTGTTTTTAAAATACTCTTCTTTTTTAGCCAGTTCAAAGAATTTACCAATAGCAAAATCGGCATATTTCATGGCGTTGTTAACGGTATTCTTTTGTTTGTCGAAAAGTTCAATCCTTCCGTCAGGAAATTCAAAAGGCTCATGGTTAGAAGTAGAGAACATCAGTGAAAAGAAAGGTTTTCCTTTCTGACTTTTAAAGTATTCATTGGCTTTTACAACAAGATCTTCATCGCTGTAACCCCATGTACCTTTAAGCGCATATTTTTTACCATCTTTATCAAAATCTTCTTCATCAACAATGTTGTCAAAACCATTACCATTAAAGAATGAAGCCATATTATCAAAGTTAGCCATACCCCCATAGATAAAACTCGTATCATAACCTTTCTCTTTGAAAAGGTCAGCAAGCGTAAAAAATCCTGATTGAGAGTTACTTAATTTTACAACACTTTCAGATGGCGAAGGAAGGAATCCGGTAACAACAGCTTCAATTCCCCTAACGCTTCGCGTACCCGTACAATACAGGTTTGTAAACAATAAACCTTCTTTTGTAAGAGCATCAAAATTAGGGGTTAATGGTTTTCCACCAAGGCTTCCTACATATTCTGCACCAAGGCTTTCCTGAAGAAAAATAACAACATTCATAGGTTGCGGATTTAGTGAATCCGGTGTTTGTGTATGAAGTAAAGGCAGTTCTGCATCTGTAAAATCTCCCGGTTGTGCAGTCATGTATTTTTTAGCTCTTGAATAAGCCTCATTAGCCTCCATCTTACCATACATTTTGGCAGGATTATCTTCATTCTTAAGAGAATAAGCTGCAAAAGCTACTGTATAAAGTGAATTCAGTCCCATACAATTGGTAAGCTGATCAAAAGAGAAAACTGCATTACTTCCATTTATAGGTCTTTTAGATGTTAAACTACCCCTAGCACCAAAAAACAATAAAAAAGCCACAGGAACGAATAAAATCAGCTTCATTTTGTATTCTGCATCAGGCGTAGCAAATAATCTTTTTCTTTTTTCAGCCAAAAGGAAAATAAAAGTTCCCATTACTACAAACGTAAGGATGATAGAACCCAGGTAGCTTTGAAACAAAGTACCCATTACTTCTTTCGGATAAATAAGATAATCCAGGAAAAGTCTGTTTGGCCTTGTGTCGTATTGCTTGATGAAATCAGAGCTTGACAGTTCCATGATCAGCAACAGGCACAAAAAAAGGATATAATAAATATTCAGGAATCTGTTGATGTAATGAAGATGTTTTGACGGTATAACGGTTATTAATACTATCGGCAGGAACGATAAATAACATAAAAGTATCAGGTCAAAACGCAAACCTATCGGAAAAATATACCAGTAATCCGGAGTATCATCTATCCTGTCTTTAAAGATGAAAAAGAGGATAATCCTGCTTAAGGTTGTTATTGTCAATCCTATAAGCATAAAATTGACGATGGATTTCAGGTAGGTTAGTTTCTTCATAAAATAATGTTAAAAAATTTTTACGAAATTATTAACTAATTATGAATCAATCCTGAATTATTTAAAAATTAAACGATTAGTGCTTAAAATAAAAATTGGTGTAATTTTTCTTGCGTTAGAGTAAAATATATGTAAATTTGCCAACCATATAAGTAATGGCATCTTGGCCGAGTGGCTAGGCTCAGGTCTGCAAAACCTGCTACAGCGGTTCGAATCCGCTAGATGCCTCAACAAAAAAGCTTCAGTTTTCACTGAAGCTTTTTTTATGTTTTGCATTTATTTGCTTTTTACCCTTTGCTCTTCCTTTTCTATTATTTGTTTCATTTCTCCCGGAAAAGAACCCTGAACTACTAACGCAAGGCCAAATACAACAAGGATAATGCTTATGGATTGCTTTATTTTTTTGATGTTTTTTACCGTAAGCCTGCTTCTAAGCTGCTTTGCTAACGATATTTTCCCAAGGTCTATAGCCAGGTAAGTAGCTATAATCGAAAGGAAAAATACAAACATTCTTGAAGGAACCAGATCTAACTTTGGCCCCCATGAAATAATGATTGCCAGCCAGAATCCTAATACACCAATATTGATGAAGTTCAATAAAAAACCTTTTATATAAAGGCTCAGATAGTTTTTCTTGATGATTTCCTTCTCATCTTCACCTAACAGTTCTTCCTGAGATGTCTTGCTTACTTTAAAGAATGAGATGATACCATAAGTAAGCATCACGATACCACCAAAAATGAATAATGCCGGCTCATCCTTGATTTTTTCAAGTAGTTTATAACTACTGAAATAAGCAATCAGAATAAAAATAATATCAGAAGTAATAGCACCAAGATCAAAAGCAAGAGCTGCTTTAAATCCTTTTAAAACACTGGTTTCCAGCAACACAAAAAAAACTGCACCGGGCATTATGCTTAATACGAAACCTACGGGTATAGCGCTTAAGATATCCTGTAACATGTATATAGATTAGGTCCTGCAAGTTACTATTTTAATTTTTAAAAGAAACACATATAATCCCGTCTAAAAAATAAAAATCCCCAACAGAATGCTTATCTGTTGGGGAAATTATATGATTTATATAACCCGAAATTACTTTACAACTACAATTTGCGCATCCAGGCTTTTTACTTCATTTACCTTTTTAGGATTACCATAAATCGTTAGCATTCCGTCTGAAGCTACAGTAGCATCTACTGTTCCTTTAGCTGTTATGCTTGCCTGTGCATCAGAAGCTAAAACAATCTGTACGTTATTAGCATTCAGCCCTTTTACATCATATTGGGCATCCGAAGCTACAGCTGCTACCATAACATCTGCCTTACCATCAATTTTTACCTGAGAATCAGCTGCTGCGGCAACGTTAAGGGTTTTTACATTCAGGTTCAGTTTTACTTTACTGTCAGCTGCTGCTGCAAGGTTAAATTCTTTAGCATTTATTGCATCATTACTGGTCACTACTGTATCGGCACCTGCCGAAATATTTTCAATAGCTGCGGTATAATATACTACTACTGTGCCATCACCCTGAATAGCCAATGCACCACCTTCATTCTGTATTTCAAGTTCATCCTCATCGCTTTTGATTACGGCTTTATTTTCAGATGATTTGATAAGTGATAGTTCAACATCACCGGAAACAGCAATCGATTTGAATTCTTTAAGCTCTACTGTTTTTTGAGCGCCTACCAGGTTAAAAGCTGCAATAGCTGCAAGTGTAAAAAGTGTTTTCATGGTTTTTTATTTTTAATTGGTTGATTAACTTCTTTTATACAAAGACTTACACATTTTTATATTGTTACAGTTTATTGCAAAAAAATAACCCTGAAAAGAAAATTCCTTTCAGGGTTATTAAATATTATTTTTAAAACTTATCCTTTTGTTTCTATCCTGCCACCGGCAAAAGTGTTCTTTTTAACCTGAGGAGGGTTACCGTAAATGTTGATATCCCCACCCGCTTTAGTCTTGGCGTCAACCAGCTCGCTGGCATAAACATCAGCTTCTCCACCTGCATTAATGCTTACCGCAGTCTGCTCGGTAATAAGCTCTCTTCCATTAAAAATACCACCGGAAGTGATAAAAATATCATGGCTGTTAGCTTTACCGGTGATATTCAGTATACCGCCTGAATTCGCTTTTGAACTAAGTTTCTTTACATCAAGATTAAGTTTTATCTCAGCACCTTCTTTAGCATTAAGCGTAAATGCAGTAGCTTTAAAAATATCCTGAGAAGCTACTCTCGATCCTTCACTGGCTTCTACCCTGTCTATCGTGCCTTTGTAATAAAGCGTAACACTCACGTCATCCCCTTTAAGGAATTTAGTGGTTTTCATCCTGATTTTTAGCTCATTATTTTTATTAACCACTTCAATATCATCTTTACCCTGGCCTTTTATAACTATCTTATTTTCATTGGCTTTTACCATCAAAATATCTATTTTGTCAAAGGCTCTTATTGCGGTAAAATCACCAAGGTTTTGAGTAACATCCTGTGCTGATACTAACTGAAACAGCATAATAGCTGCTAATGCAATCGCTTTTTTCATTTTCATTTTATTTATTGGTTCTTCATTAAAGACTGTATAATTACCCGATTTGTTACACTTGTGCTTTCTTTCCTAAAAACTGGAAATCAAGCTGTTTCTTAACAAGATCGGCATTTTTAACCTTTACATATACTTCGTCACCCAGCTGCAGTAGGTTATGGCTTACTTCACCAACTAATGCATATTGCTTTTCGTCGAAAGTATAGTAATCATCCTTTATTTCACGTATGCGGCACATACCCTCACATTTGTTCGATACGATCTCTACATATATCCCCCACTCTGTAACACCGGAAATAACGCCTAAGAACTCTTCATCCTTATGGTCGAGCATATACTTCACCTGCATGTATTTAATGCTGTCACGCTCTGCATTTGCAGCCAGGTTCTCCATGTTGGATGAATGCACACATTGTTCTTCTAACGTATCTTCTTCAGCTGATTTTCCGCCATCCAGGTAATATTGCAGCAATCGGTGTGCCATAACATCGGGATATCTTCGGATAGGCGATGTAAAATGCGAGTAATAATCAAACGCAAGTCCGTAGTGGCCTATATTATGCGTAGAATATTTCGCTTTGCTCATCGACCTGATAGCCAGTGTATCAACAAGGTTTTGTTCTTTTCTTCCCTGTACTTCTTCCAAAAGGTTATTAAGCGATTTCGATACCGAAGCCTTACTTTTAAAATTGATGCTATAACCAAATTTAGCGATTACAGTCTGCAGGTTGATCAGTTTATCCTCATCCGGTTCATCGTGAATACGATACACAAAAGTCTTGTTTTGCTTACCAATAAATTCAGCTACTTTTCTATTTGCCAACAGCATGAATTCTTCAATAAGATGGTTGGCATCTTTGGCAACTTTAAAGTAAACACCGGTAGGTTCTGCATTTTCATTCAGGTGGAATTTCACTTCTACCTTATCAAAAGAAATAGCACCATTAGCCATTCTTTTCCTTCTCAATATCTTGGCAAGTTCATCCATTTTAAGGGTAGCCTGTTGTATTTCAGGGCTAATAGTATATTCCTCCCCTGTTAGTGATATCTCTGCCGGAATAGTATTTCCTTTGGTTTCTATAATATGCTGTGCTTCCTCATAAGCAAAACGCTGATCGGAATAAATAACAGTACGTCCAAACCATTGATTAACAACCTCTCCTTTATCCGTTAGTTCAAAAATGGCTGAGAACGTATATTTCTCTTCATGCGGACGTAACGAACACGCAAAGTTTGATAATACTTCAGGAAGCATAGGTACTACCCTGTCTACCAGATACACCGATGTTGCTCTCTGATAGGCTTCATCATCCAGTATGGTTCCGGGTTGCAGGTAATGCGATACATCGGCAATATGGATACCTATCTCATAATTACCATTATCCAGTTTTTCAAACGATAAGGCATCATCAAAGTCTTTAGCATCACGAGGATCAATAGTAAAAGTCAGTATATTACGCATATCCCTTCTTCTGGCAATCTCTTCCGGATGGATTTCAGTATCGATCTTTTGTGCATAAGCCTCAACATCAATAGGGAAATCATAAGGCAATCCGTATTCTGCAAGAATAGCATGAATTTCTGTATTATGTTCACCAGGCCTTCCAAGTACTCTTGTTACTTCACCAAAAGGGCTATCAGCTTTAGCCGGCCAGTCATCCAGTTTTACAAGTACGACATCACCGTTCTGGGCATTTCCTTCTTTCCCTTTGGGGATAAAGATATCGGTATACATCTTAGGGTTTGCAGTAGATACAAAGGAGAAATTCTTTTGTATATCAATTACACCAACAAACTCTGTTTTGGCTCTTTCTAATATTTCAACTACTTCACCTTCAGGTTTTCTTCCTCTTCTCCTGTTGTATATATATACCTTAACCTTGTCTTTATCAAGGGCTTTATTCAGGTTATTGGTAGGGATAAAAACATCTTCTTCCAACTCCGGAGAAATAAAATAGGCAGTTTTCCTGCTCGTCATATCAATAGTACCTTCAATGTAATCAGCTTTACTGATAACCCTGTACTTACCTCTCTCTATTTCTTCTATCTTTTCCTGTGAAGCTAAAATCTTAAGTTCCTTAATAATCTCATTCCTGCTCTTGGTATCGTTTAGTTCCAGTACTGCCGATATCTGCTTATAGTTGAATGATTTATTAGGGTCTTTGGCGAGTATTTTATAGATTTTCCTTGAAAAATCTTTCTCTTTCTTTGGGGACGGTCGTCCGTTCTTCTTACTCATATATCATAAAATAATGCTGAAAATTACAAATAACTGACAGAATTATAAGGCTTTTAATGAAATAATAACTTTTAACTCTTTAATTTTATATACAAATACTACCCAAACTATCTTATATGAAAGACTTTATAACGGCCGCAGTATTCAACTACCCTCACGAAATAACCATACTAAAACATCTGTTACAGGATGAAGAGATACAGCATTACTTCGAAAATGAAACCATTGCCGATCTCATGCCAATGTACTCTTACGCTACGGGAGGCATCAAACTCAAAGTACATCCCAACGATCTCGATACCGTAAAGGAAATAATCAGCAGACTAAATACAGGAACAAATTTAAAAATCGTCTGAATCAACAAAAAGGTTTTCAACAGTTATTAAATAAAAGAAAAAAAGAAGATTTTAAATTTTAAGATTTTTGATTGTTATTATTGCTTGTTGATATGTGGAATAACTTTTTTGAAGGAAGTGTACTTTTGTAGTTATACAATTTTATACAAAGCTATCAACAATGTTAAGAGAATGTAAAATTTTAAAAATCAGTATAATTATAAATTTTTGGTAAAGGTTATTAACAATGGTTGATACCAATTTTTGAGGGTATTTTATTAATAAGTTTCATTGTTAATAGCTGTTAATAACCCTTGTTAATGTTTTGATAACATTCGGTAAAAAAGTAAAAAATAAATTTGGTCATTTCGATCCTATTTTTGATTAGTAAAAATTTCTTTCACTTCTAAAAAATCTTCTCTTTTTTCATTTTTAGTTATCAACAAATACTGTTAAAATTCAACATCCTTTAAATACAGTACTTTACGAAAATTATCAACATTGTTGCATTTTAACATTTTAATCGATATATTATCTGTGCGAAGAATTGCTAAATGTTTGATTTTTAAGTAGAAATAGTAATTTGACTTAAAAAATTTTTCGCGGTGCTGACGCACCCTATTTTATTCACTGCGCCGGGCAAAAGTAAGCCCTAGTTTTATGTAAATGTTATTTTAAGTAAAACTGCCTGTTTTTAATACCATGCACCACAATTATTTATAATTTTGCAGTCTAAACTAATATGTACATGAAAATATCTATCGGCAACGACCATGCAGGGCCTGATTATAAACTAGCTATTGTAAAACACCTTGAGAGTAAAGGTATAGAAGTGATCAACCACGGAACAGACACTTTTGACAGTGTTGACTATCCTGATTTTGTTCACCCGGTAGCGAATGACGTAGAGAACGGTGTGGTAGATTTTGGTATCATCATCTGCGGAAGCGGAAATGGTGTGGCTATGTCTGTTAACAAACATCAAAAGGTAAGGGGAGCACTTTGCTGGATAAAAGAGATCGCGGTACTGGCACGCCAGCACAACGACGCTAACATCATCAGTCTTCCTGCACGTTATACATCAATACAACAGTGCGTAGAAATGGTTGACGCTTTCCTTAACACAGCTTTTGAAGGCGGACGTCACCAGAACAGAGTTGATAAAATAGCTTGTAAATAGTATCCTAAAGAAATATGAGCGGCCATTCCCATTCACACAAACACACTGTAGAGGGGAAGAACCTGCTCTTCTCTATATTTCTTAACATTATCATAACAACAGCGCAGGTTGTCGGCGGGATTATCTCCGGCAGCCTATCGCTTTTGTATGACGCATTGCATAACTTCAGCGATGTACTTTCTTTGGTCATTAGCTATGTAGCACACAAACTTTCACACAGGCAGGCCACTCTCAAACAAACTTTCGGACTCAAAAGGGCTGAGCTTATCGCGGCTTTTGTCAATGCGCTTACGCTTATCGTAGTTGCTATCATACTGATGTATGAGGCCACCTTGCGTTTTTTCAATCCGGTAACTATCGCACCGTCACTCGTTATATGGATGTCGGCACTGGGAATAGTTGCCAACGGACTTAGCGTTGCCCTGCTGAAAAAGGATGCTGACCGTAACCTGAATATGAAATCGGCTTACCTGCACCTCCTTACCGATATGCTGGCCTCAATAGCTGTATTGATAGGAGGGGTGCTGATGAAGTATTTCCAGATCTATTGGGTGGATAATATAATGACAGTTGCCATTGCGGTATACCTGGTTGTTGTAGGTTTCGACCTGTTGAAGAAAGCTACCTTTATGCTGATGCTTTTTACCCCTGAAGAGATAGATATTGAGCAAATCATTGATGAGGTCCACAAAATTTCGGGCTGCGCCCATTTGCATCATATTCACGTCTGGCACCTGAATGAAGACGAACTTCACCTCGAAGCCCACCTGGATTGCAGTGAAGACATTACGCTGTCGCAATTCAATACGCTGTCGCACCAAATAGAGCTGGTATTGTATAATAAATTCGGCATCAATCACGTAAACATCCAGCCGGAATACAAAAAAGAAGACCCTAAGGATTTTATTGTACAGGATTAAGCTTTAGTTTGCAGTTATAAGTTAACGGTTTACAGTTGCGTCACCCATGCTTTAGCCGTCGTGTTCTGTCATTTCGAGCGCAACGAAGTGGAGTCGAGAAATCTCTTATTAAACATTAACTTCTCTTTACTTGCACGGATTGCAAATCCGCGTTATCGGGCAATCGGTTAGCATTTTTATTGTTTAACCTCTGACAATGCTTTAAGTATTGATATGCCTATGTTATCCGGTCCGCCTTCAGAGAAAGAATTGGCTAACACTACGACACCACATTTTTTATCTTTCAGATAACCTATAAAGCTTGAAAAGCCGTAGGTTCCGCCATTGTGCCACACCAGTTTGTCGCCGGTTTTTAAAGTATCAATAAACCAGTTGTAAGCAGTAGCACGCTGGCCCTGTTCAAAAGTAACTGTATGTGAGTTTTTAATGTACGGCAGTGATTCGTCTATGTTCGCTTTCAGGTAAAGAGAAAGGTCTGTAGCGGTCGATTTTAAAGCTCCTGCTGCAGGAAGGTCGGAAAAGTCCCAATACGGATTCACATTGCCCTGATAATAACCTTTCGCCATCAGGGAAACCTTATCATGAGAGGCGTTTATAAAAGTTGAATTCATTTTTAGAGGCCCGGTAATAAACTCTTTTACCAGTTGATCATAAGTCTTACCGTAAGCTTTTTCTATGATCATTCCCAATAGTGCCGTTCCGGTATTGGAATATTCCTGAAATGTTCCGGGCCTGTTGATGATTTTTACTGTAGAAAGGTAGGCGATAAGCAGGTTCTTATCATAATTCTTATACGGGTTAAGCTCGTTAAAATTGGGTTGTTCGCTTAGATTGCTGGCGAGCCTTGGCAGGCCTGAGGTGTGGTTGGTAAGCTGGCTTACGAGTATTGGCAATCCGTTATAAGAAAGTCCGGCACACGATTGCGGCAGATAGTTTCGTATATCTTCATCCAGTGCTATTTTTTTGTCTTCAACAGCCTTAGACAATAATATTCCCGTGAAAGTCTTTGATATCGAGCCTATTTCGTAAATAGTAGCCTGACCGGGCAGTTTTCCGGATTTTTTTTCGGCTTCGCCGTAATTATAAAAATTCACCCGGCCGTCACTGATTACAGCTATACTTACTCCCGCATTGTTTTTATCGGCCAGGAATTTTGTTACGGCCTTGTCTACCGTTTGGTCTAATTCGGATATTTTTTTGTTATCCGTGGCAATATTCTGGCTTATAGAAGTACCCGTTATAAACAATCCGGCCAAAAGGGATAATATCTTTTTCATTTACTTGATTGATGGTTTGTACTATTAGACAGGAAAATGGGAGGAATGTTACAAATGAAGTTATAAACAGACAGTTTGAACGTGTAAAAATATAAATTGCATCAGTCAACAGAAGAGAATAATGTTTTTTGAAAACAATCTTAACTATTCTCGAGAATGTTCCTTAATACTCACTATTTACAGTGATTAGGCACAAATGCCGTATAAATGCCGTAGTAAAACCGCTATCAATAACCTATCTTGCGGACTAATTTTGACCCATAAATCAAAATAAAAATTATGGAAACTATTGGTAAAAAAATTGCGGACATCAGGAAACAAAAAGGACTTACGCAAGAAGAAGTTTCAGAAAGAGCTATGATAAACCTGCGCACATTACAACGCATTGAAAAAGGGGAAACCGATCCCAGAGGGAATAGCCTTAAAGGAATATGTGAAGCATTAGGCATTAATATTGAAGATATTGTAGACTATGGTAAAATGGAGGACAGAAATTATCTTATGTTTTTGCATTTGTCGGTTATGTCGTTTGTTATTATTCCTTTTGGAAATATAATATTACCGTTGATATTATGGCTTAATAAAAGAGACAAAGTAAAGAATGTCAACAAGCAGGGAACAAACATTTTGAATTATCAGTTACTTTGGACAGTAGTTAGTAATGCTTTGCTAATTACAGGTGCTTATATAAAAATAAACCATTTCCCAAATGCAGGCAATTTTATAATTGCATTCTTCATTTTGTGTGGGCTTAACTTTATATATCCGATATATGCGGCAATTCGTATTAGTAAAGGAAAAGTGAGAAGCTATTATCCTGCTATATTGAAGATCATTAAATAAAAATATGTCGGAATTGTTGTTTGGTTGTTATAAAGAGTGCAGATTGCATCAATACTTTGACACAATTAATGTTTTGTATATACCTATATCTAGTAAATCCGCGCTATTGAGGTTTTAGAAGTGAATTACACAATTAGGGAGTAACTTTTTTATTCTACTCTTTTCCTTATCACTAAGTTTATTGCCATCAATATGCAATTCCTGAAGTTGGGTCAAATATTTTATTTCTTCCGGGAGAGTTGTCAATTTATTATTTCCAATCTCCAGATAAAGTAAATTTGTAAGGCTACCTATCTCTTTAGGAAGTTCGTTTAAACCGTTGAAATTCATAATCAAAATACGTAAGTTTTTTAAATTACCTATTTCGGGTCCAACAGATTTTAATCTGTTGGAACTTAAAGAAATTTCATCCAGGGTTGTGAGTTTTGACAAAACAGAAGGGAATGTTTCAAAATGATTTCCAAGGAGATTAATTGAAACTATTTTATCAAGTTGGGAGAGTTTTTCAGGTAGCTTTTCAAGGCTCTGGTGAGAAACATCTATACTCTGAACTTTACTTTTATTCCTAATCGCTTTTTTTAAATCTTTATATTCATATAAAGCACGATTTTTTCTTATATAATCCCAATACGATTTTGATTCACTGATAGAAAGAGAAAAATCCAATTGTTTTTCTTTTTTACTATCAGTCCATTTGCCTGAAGCAGATTTAAAATCTTTACTAAGTTTTCCTTCAAAAAAACCTGTAATTACATCGGATGAATCCCTTTCAACCAAACCAAATGTAAAATCTGAATTAAAATGGCCTGCTATTTTTAATGATCCAAAAGATGGATTATAATAGTAGGAACCTACCATGGTTGAATCTAAAAGGATTAAAAAGTTTAGTTTAATATTTAAATTTTTACCATCACTTGTTGTGATGTGTCCATCATATACATGCGTTGGGCGAAAATTATTCTGACCATAAAAAAGACATGTAAAAAACAATAGAAGTAAAAATTTAGATTTCATAAAGCGTAATTTTTTGAATAAACCTACAAAATAATTTTAGACAAAAACTTTTATTCAGTTTCTGTACCTCAAAAAATATTTCTCCATATTTGTATCCCTATTACAATTCCAAATGACAAACCTAGAATACATTGCCGGACAGGTAACTGCCCCAAAAAAAGGCATTGAAGCCACGCTGAAACTATTAGCCGAAGATTGTACCATTCCGTTTATTGCCCGTTACCGTAAGGATGCCACCGGCAACCTTGATGAGGTGGTTATTGAGCAGATCGCGAAACTGAACCAGAACTTCGAGGCTATCGTAAAGCGTAAGGAAGCCATCATAAAAAGCATCACCGAGCAAAACGCCCTCACGGGCGAATTATCGGCTAAAATAAACGGCAGTTTCGACCTAACGGAGCTGGAAGATCTTTACCTGCCCTACAAAAAGAAAAAGAAAACCCGTGCCGATGTTGCCCGTGAAAACGGACTGGAGCCGTTGGCTAAAATCATCATGGCGCAAAACAGCGACGATGTCGACTTTATTGCGTCAAAATACCTGAACGATAAGGTAGCCAATGAAGACGACGCGCTGCAGGGTGCCCGTGACATCATTGCCGAGTGGATCAACGAAAATGTATATATCCGTAAATCGCTGCGCCGGATTTTCGGCCGCAAAGCGGCAATTACGACCAAGATAACCAAGGCCGGGAAGGAAGACGAAAAAGCCAAGAAATTCGAGCAGTATTTCGACTGGTCCGAAAACCTGACCAAAGCACCGTCGCACCGACTTCTTGCCATGCTGCGTGCCGAAAACGAAGGTTTTATCAAATTTAAAGTAGAGATAGAAAACGACGAGGCTCTGGATCTGATGGAGCAGTCGGTCATAAAAAATAATCGCGATACTGCGGGCCAGCTACAACTGGCTATTGAAGACAGCTATAAACGACTGCTGGCTCCGGCAATCAGCAACGAGGTGTTGCAGGAAGCTAAAGCCAAGGCCGATGCCGTGGCCATACAGGTTTTTGCCGGAAACTTAGGGCAGTTGTTGCTTGCGCCGCCATTAGGGGAGAAGCGCATTCTTGCCATAGACCCTGGCTTCCGCACCGGTTGCAAAGTGGTATGCCTTGACGAAAAGGGCGACCTGCTGTACAATGAAACAATCTTTCCGCATGCGCCGCAAAACGAAACGGCAATTGCCATGAAAAAGATACGTTCTATGGTCAATGCCTATAAGGTTGATGCCATTTCCATCGGAAACGGAACGGCATCCCGTGAAACGGAGTATTTTATTAAAAAGATAGCGTTTGATAAGCCGGTTCAGGTATTCGTGGTAAGCGAAGCAGGAGCATCGGTATATTCGGCATCCAAGATTGCAAGGGATGAGTTTCCAAGCTACGACGTTACGGTTAGGGGAGCAGTGTCTATCGGACGAAGATTAAGCGACCCGTTGGCGGAACTTGTAAAAATCGAACCTAAAGCCATAGGCGTAGGGCAGTACCAGCATGATGTTGACCAAAGTGCCCTTAAAGGCGAACTGGACACTGTAGTAATGCGTTGCGTGAACTCGGTAGGGGTCAACATCAACACGGCGAGTAAATCGCTCCTGGGCTATGTTTCGGGCATTGGCGAGAAGCTGGCAGAGAACATTGTGACTTACCGTAGCGAAAACGGCCCGTTTGAAGACCGTAAGCAACTGAAGAAAGTACCAAGGCTGGGGGAGAAGGCCTACCAGCAGGCAGCGGCATTCGTAAGGATACCAAATGCACAGAATCCGTTGGATAACTCAGCGGTACATCCAGAGGCTTATTCCATCGTGGAGAAAATGGCAAAGGACATGAAGCTTAAAACTGCCGACCTGGTATCGAATAAAGATGCTATCGGCAAAATAAATATAGATACTTACGTTACGCCCGAAATCGGGAAGCTTACGCTTCAGGATATTTTAAAAGAGCTTGAAAAACCGGGCCTTGACCCGCGAAAAGCCGCTAAGGTATTTGAGTTCGACCCGAACATCCGTACCATTGGCGACTTGCGTATCGGTATGGTATTGCCGGGCATCGTGAATAACATTACCAACTTTGGCTGTTTTGTTGATTTGGGTATCAAAGAAAGCGGATTGGTTCACATCTCCCAGCTTAAAGAGGGTTTTGTGAGCGATGTAAATGAGGTGGTAAAATTACACCAGCATGTAACCGTAAAAGTGGTTGAGGTTGATGAAGCAAGAAAACGTGTGGCGTTGACGATGATATTGTAATTGATTATAAAATAACATGATACATTGATTCAATGTAAGAAAAAAGAAATATCTTAGCATCATAACCATTAACAAAACCAATTATTAATTATGGGAAAATTTGGAATTTTTGAGATGCTGGGAGTATTTATGATCCCTGTACTTATTGTAAGCCTTATTGTGCTTGTAAGCTATTGGATTCTTTTTGAAAAAGCCGGAAAACCGGGATGGGCTGTTTTGATTCCCATCTACAGTACGCTGGTATTGCTTGAAATTATCAGGAAGCCATGGTGGTGGCTGTTATTGCTGCTTATCCCTGTGTTGAATGTTATCTGGGCTATCTGGGCAGTAAACCTTTTTGTAAAGAGCTTCGGAAAAAGCGAAGGCTTTACCATTGGGTGCCTGTTACTGCCGTATGTGTTTTTCCCTATCCTGGCGTTCAGTAAGGATACAAAATACATTTACAGCACTACCAATGAGTTTAATACCATAGGCACTAGCGAGGCATAATCTCATGATATTATAAAAAACAAAACCCCGATAAGATTTCTTATCGGGGTTTTATATTTTCATGGTGATCTGGTTCGACCAGATCATGCTTCCTTTTGATTTTTCGGGAATTCTACTGTCATAAAATTGCTCCAGCTGTTTCTCAGTATTCACAGGAATCAGATTTAGGCCAATTTTAAAAGTTTCCGATTTCTTTGCTGAGGGATTCTTTACGTGTAATCGTAGTAGCACTGTCTTGCTTTCCGACGGTGCCACTTCTACTGCAATTGGAACGTTTTTATCGCAGTCGGTTCCTTCAATCAAAAGATCTTTATTGACATGGTGATAAAAATTCTGCCAGGAGCAGCTCATGCTTCCGTAACTTAACTTCTCTTTGGTTTTGTTGGTCAGGGTAACGGGAATCTCAAGAATCGTAATACCATCGTCTTTAATCACTTTGCCGGGTTTTATCGTTAATGGATAATCATTCCCCGATAATTTCTCATTGGAAACAGGAATAAATAAAAATGGAATAAGCAGTAACAGAAATTTATTCATAGAGGCCAAAGTTTTAAATAAACAAAACCCCGATAAGAATTGTCCTATCGGGGTTGTTTTATGCTTGCTATACTAATCTTATAGTTTGTTCTCGTCTTGCGAAGCCTGTTTTTTAGGCGCAGATGTCTCATCACCACCATCTTTAGCTGCATTTTTGAACTCTTTTATACCGGTTCCAAGCCCTTTCATAAGCTCAGGAATTTTTTTACCGCCAAAAAGAAGTACAATTACTGCAATTACTAATATCCATTCAGTTATACCAAATTTACCCATGACAACAAGTATTAAATTATGCGACAAAGTTAATTATAAAATGATTTACAACAAGTATTTACGCTAAATATTTGAAAACGGTTTGCGTTAAATAAAATAAATGCGTTAAACCGTTGTTTGTTTATGGTAATGTTTATTGCAGATAATTAATAAAATAAGGTAGTATTACTATATTTGTGAATTAAAGAGTACGTATGAACGCAAAGAGGCTTAAAAGGCAGATAATCAAAAAAAAGCTGTTCACCAAAAACCGTTTGGTGATATTGAATGAAGATACTTTTGAAGAGCTTTTTTCGCTTAAGCTAAACCTTATGAACGTGTTTGTGGCGGTAACTTCCATAAGCATCGTTATGATTGCGCTTACTACTTATATCATTGCATTTACCCCGCTTCGCGAATATATTCCGGGTTATGCCTCGACAAAACTGAAACGTGAAGCCACCGAAAATGCCATAAAAAGCGATTCTCTGCAGAAGGTAATCGAAGAGAACAAGACCTACCTTGCCTCAATTAAAAAAGTACTTACCGGAGATCTTGATCATACCAAACTGAGCCGTGATTCTATTCAGCCGGCTGAGCAAAAAGATCTGAGCAATGTAGACCCCGGACCATCTGAAGCGGATAAGAAACTTCGCAATCAGGTGGCTCTTGAAGATAAATATAACCTGTTTGAACAGGCAAAGCCAAAGGTTAGCCTCGTGCTTTTTCCGCCTGTTAAAGGCCACATTACCGACCCATACAGTTCTAAAAACAAGCATTTTGCTGTTGATATAGCATTGGCAAAAGATACGCCTATCAAATCGGTAGCTGCAGGAACCGTTATTCTGGCCGACTGGACGCCAACTAATGGGAACGTAATTGTAGTGCGCCATAACGATGGTATCATCTCGGTATACAAACACGCTGCATTGCTTACCAAAGAGCAGGGAGATATCGTAAAATCAGGCGAAGTGATAGCTATGGCAGGCTCTACAGGCAGCCAGTCTACAGGGGTTCACCTGCATTTCGAGCTTTGGAAAGACGGTTACCCTATTAACCCAACACAATTTATAGATTTTGAATAATGGACAATTTTATAGCTAACATATTCCAGATTTCTTTTTTATGCGGTATCTGCTTTATACTGGCAGCGGCAATTATGTACATTTTTCCGCCAAAGAAGATCAACTGGCTTTATGGCTACCGCACGGTGGCCTCGATGAAATCGCAGGAGCATTGGGAATTTGCTCAACGATATTCGACGATACAGATGTTCAGGGCTTCGCTTTTCATGATACTGTTCTCATTTACAGGTTTCCTGTTTCCTGAATCGGTGCCGGGGCGTTTGTTTGGCTCATTTATTATTGCTATCGGAGCAGTTTGCTATATGTTTATCACTACAGAAAGGGAACTGAAAAAAAGATTTCCGGAACCAAAAAAATAAGAGATGTCCTTAAAATCATTAGGAGCAAAAATATTCGCGAATATTATCCATAACCGAAACCAAAAGTGGATAAACAACCCTGTGGAGACACAACAGAAAGTGTTTGAATCGCTTTTGGCAGCTGCCAAAGCAACTCAATTTGGCAAAGATCATAATTTTGACGCCATTACCTCTTATGCTGATTTTACCAAAAATGTTCCCGTTCGTGACTATGAAGGCCTGAAAGACTATATTGAAAGGGTAGTGCATGGCGAGGAGGATATTTTATGGCCGGGCAAACCACTCTATTTTGCTAAAACATCGGGCACGACATCGGGGGCGAAATACATACCGCTTACAAAAGAGTCTATGCCATTTCATATTCAGGCGGCACGTAACGCTATACTGGCCTACATTCACGAAACAGGCAAAGCTGATTTTGTAGACGGTAAAATGATTTTCCTGCAGGGCAGTCCTGAACTGGACGAAAAGCACGGTATAAAATTCGGACGTCTTAGCGGCATTGTTGCCCATTTTGTTCCAGCCTACCTGCAAAAGAACCGTATGCCAAGCTGGGAAACCAATACCATAGACGATTGGGAAACCAAAGTGGATGCCATAGTGGCGGAAACCTATAGCGAAGATATGGCTGTAATATCGGGCATACCGTCGTGGGTACAGATGTATTTTGAAAAACTTCAGCAAAAAGAAGGCAAAAAGGTGGGAGACATCTTTAAAAACTTCAACCTGTTTATATACGGAGGGGTAAACTACGAACCCTATCGTGCCAAATTTGAGAACCTTATAGGACGAAAAGTAGACAGCATTGAACTGTTTCCTGCATCGGAAGGTTTTTTTGCGTATCAGGACAGCCAGACCGAAAAAGGGATGCTGCTCCTATTGAATTCAGGCATATTCTATGAATTTATAAAAGCGGAAGAGTTCTTTACCGAAAATCCGCGTCGCTATACCATTGGCGAAGTGGAACTGGATGTGAATTATGTATTGATCATATCCACCAATGCCGGATTATGGGCCTATAACATAGGCGATACCATAGCATTTACATCGCTTAGTCCGTACAGGGTAATAGTTACCGGAAGGATAAAACATTATATCTCTGCCTTTGGGGAACATGTTATAGGCAAAGAGGTAGAAACAGCCTTAAAACAGGCTATGGAAGGAACAGCTGTTAGCGTGAACGAATTTACCGTTGCACCACAGATAAATCCTGCCGGCGGCTTGCCTTATCACGAATGGCTTATTGAGTTTGAAAATGAGCCTCAGGATATGGACACCTTCGCCCTGAAAATTGATGAGGCAATGCGTAAGCAGAATGTATATTACGACGATTTAATAGTGGGCAACGTGCTGCGCACGGTTGTTATTACCAAAGTGCAGAAGAATGGTTTTCAGGAATATATGAAATCAATCGGCAAGCTGGGCGGGCAAAACAAACTGCCGAGACTGGCCAATGACCGGAAAATTGCCGATTTTTTTAAGTAAGGAAAAGCAACGTTTTGCTTATGTCTACATCATAAAGATGAGGTAACGGTGATAAAATAACCAACAAAAAATAAAATCCTACATTTGCCGTAGGCACTAAACGTTATGCAGGGCATTAAAAACATATCACGATCAAGGGCACAGGAGTCTTCTGCAGCTATAGAAAAGCTGTATATAACTATGAGGCATCTGTTTAACAGGGGCTTTTATAAGCCTATGGGAGTATCGGGCGATACGCTTCGCGAAGCATTACTTTCGCTTCGCCCTGAGATTTATGGGTCGATTGCCGAAGAAAAAGCCGAGCTTAACGGATTACTGTATGTTATTGAACGCCTGCCTGTTGGAATTGAAGAATGTCGATTTGTAAACCTTACTTCGGATGAAGGATATTCTAAATCGCATTTTAAAGCGATAGTTCCTCCTAAACGTAAGCGCAACTGTTATCGTATAGACGACGAGCAGATGAATGTAGAGATTACCCGTGGGCGATCTGACATTTATGATATCCTTACGCACCTTACCTTTATTTATGTTGAATCGCACAAGATTAAGAATCGTGTAATTATAGACGATAATGGCGAGATTGCCCGCGACTGGCTTAAGCTGGAACAGGTAATTCAGGCGAATGCCAAACTAAACCTTGTGGAAAGGGAACAGGCGGTATCGCATGTGTCGAATATACTGGGGCGTACTTTTGCCGAAATTACCGATATATATGATGCTTTTGGGAGTGCGACGCAACCTGACAGATTTCTGCATGTAATATACTGGCTGGGTAAACTGGCTATTGAAGAAGCCCTTGGCGGACCAAAGCGAACCATAACCTTTAGCCCCATACTACGCGAAAGGCTGGGACACCATATACATGGCGAAATTTGGGCTGATAATATTAAAATGGTTCTCAAACAAAACGGCTTGCTGGAAAGGCCGATTCATATCATTAGTGCCAACATGCACAGCGTAATGAACTCGGTTTATGCACCTTTTGTGCTTAAGACAAAATTTAAGGATAAGACTGATTTTTCGGGTTTTGAAGAATTAAGCAAGGCCAACAATGGTACGCTGAGAGATAAAGTTGAAGAGGAAGCGCTCAAAAACGGGATGATTGCCATGCCGGACACATCAGGGACTAATATTGATGTTCAGATATTTGATTCGGCTAAAATAGATTTTTCTAAAACGGCATTTCCAAACGCAAAAACCGATGCCAAACAGCCTGTTGTAATTGTAATGGACTATGCTTTTGGAGAACAGGCCTATGAAACCATAGACGAACTGCTTAAACCATTTAAGGAAGGTAAGCTGAAAACGTACCTTAATGTAGAATCGGTTTCGATAATGGGTAAAGCAGGTATACTTGAAGGCGGTAAAGGCGATATCATGATACCGTCGGCACATATAAATGAAGGCACAGGGGATAATTATCCGTTTGACAATGAGCTAACAGCCGATATGTTTGCCGGACAGGGCATACCGGTATATAGTGGCCCTATGGTGACGGTACTTGGTACTTCACTGCAAAATAAAGACCTGTTGAGGTTTTTTAACGAATCGAGCTGGGGTGTGATAGGCCTTGAGATGGAGGGCTCGCATTACCAGAAAGCAGTACAGTCGGCCTCAAAGATAAGGAAGAGCATTAATCCTGATGTAAAGGTAAGATATGCTTACTATGCATCGGATAACCCTTTGGAAACAGGCAGTACGCTGGCGTCCGGTGGGCTTGGAACAACAGGAGTTAAACCAACCTATATGATTACGATCAAAATTTTAGAACAAATATTCAATCTATAAACTAAACTAATGGCAAATTCTCACAGCAGTCCTGATAATCAGGATTTCGATTTAGGACAATTATCACAAAGGGTCAGGAATTATTTTTCGAGGCTTGGCGATTCAATTTTTGATGGCATTCTTTTTATTAAAAGAAATATTATCATACTAATAATCCTTGTTTTGTTAGGCGGAGGCTTAGGATATTATATGGATACAAAATCTACTGTTTTTGAGCAAAAAGTATTTGTTATTCCCAATTTTGGAAGCGTAGATTATTTGTATGAAGAAGTTGAGAACATAACATATAAAATTAGAAAAGAAGATCCTCAATTTATTAAGCTTTCGGGAATAGAAGACCCTGAAAAATTTGTTGATATAGAAATAGAGCCCATTGTTGAGATTTATGATTTTATCGAACCGGTTGATGCCAAGGAGCTAAATACTAAATTTGAAGTTTTTAGACTTATTTCTGAAAACAGCGATATGAAAAAAGTGCTGGAAGACAAACCTACAGCAAGGAATTATAAAAACCACCTTATTACAATTCGTACTGCAGGAAGGGTAAGCAGGTCTGAAATTGTTGATCCTCTCCTTAAGTATTTTAACAGCAATGCTTATTTTCTGAAGATGAAGGGGGAATATACCGAAAACCTTAAACGTAAGATTGCGGCTAATGATACTATAATCAAACAGATTGATGCTTTACTAAACGATGCCAGCACTAATAAAAACAGTAATGCGGTATATTATAAAGACAACACAGAGCTTAATGAAGTTATAAGGTATAAAAACAAGCTTACAAAAGAACAAGGACAAAACAGGATAGATCTGGCTAATTACAGCAACATAGTTGAAGAAGCGGGGCTTATTGATAATGTTAAAGCTAAATTGATTTTTGGAGGTAGGATGAAAATTTTTATACCATTCATTTTTATTCTGGTCTTTGTTGGGGTAGTAAGGTTTAAAAACTATTATAACAGACAAGTAGAAAAAAGGAAAATAGCGGCAAAAGTATAATTTTTTATATTGGCTGTTAAGAAGCTGCTTATTTGGCAAACGATGATTGAGAAGATAAAAAATTTTTTCCGCTCACCTGATAAGAAAGTAGTTCTGAAGAATTTTTTTTCACTATCTATTTTACAGGGGCTGAATTATGTTTTACCATTAGTTACATATCCCTATCTGGCAAGAACATTGGGGGCAGATGGTATTGGGATGATTTTTTTTGCTGCTGCTTTTATTAATTATTTCCAGGTACTTACGGAGTATAGCTTTAATATGTCGGCAACTAAAGAAATAGCTTTAAATACCGACGATAAAGACAAGGTACATGAAATTTTTAATGATGTGCTTTCAACTAAGGTATTTCTTTTATTTATCAGTTTATTGATAATGCTTCCCATAGTTTTATTTATTCCTTATTTTGGAGAAAATAAATGGGTATATATATTAACATTTGGCAATGTAATTGGGTTTTGCATTTTTCCGTCGTGGTTTTTTCAGGGGATTCAGAAAATGAAGTATATAACTTACATAAACTTCTTTTCAAAGATTTTATTTACGGGAGCTATTTTTGTTTTTGTGAAGAGCAAAGAAGATATTTTGCTTGTACCATTGCTTAATGCCTGTGGTTATATTACCGCAGGGATAATATCATTATTTTATGTAGGTTTTTATCTAAAAGTTCCAATAAAAAGACAGCCATTTGCAAAAATTAAGGAACAGATAAAAGTTGGAAAATATTTCTTCCTGTCTGAATTTAAAATCACACTTTTTACAAATACTAATGTATTATTACTTGGTTTTTTGGCGGGAGAGGCAGCGGTAGGATATTTTGCTTCGGCTGAGAAGCTTGTAAGGGCAATAGGAAGCCTTTATGCACCATTTAACCTGGCTCTTTTTCCATACATGTCTAAAGAGATGGATAAAGATGCGGTAAGCGCTTACAAGGCCGTTATAAGGATTGTAAAGAATGGATCATTGCTTTTTGTGATATTCCTTATACCGATATTTATATTTTCAGAAGAGACTGTAACGATTATTTATGGTCAAAAGATGTTTAACAGTGTTTTGGTATTTAAGATACTCTTATTTATTCCAATAGGAACTTTTCTTGAGAATATGTTTGGAAAACAGATTTTGCTCAACATATATAAAGATAAGCTTTATTTTAGGGTGTTTCTCATTGCCACTTTGTGTAATATTGGTTTAAACCTCTATTTAACATCTCATTTTAGCTACATAGGAACAGCAATTGCTTTAGTGGCAACACAGATAATTATTAATGGAGGATTATTTTATTATGCTCAAAGAGAAATACAAAGAATGTCCGGTTTTGGACAGGTAAAAGTTTAAATCAAGTAGGGACGGAGATAAAAAAGCTAAGATGCTAAAAAAACTATATACAATATTATTTTTCCTGGGGCTTTTCTTTATAGGATTCAACGAATTTGAAGGATTATCTTTTTTGGGAGAATTTCAAAGTGAAGCGGGAGCATTTTTTTTCCTGGCTGGTTTTTTTGTGCTTGTATTGCACGGAAAAATAGGTGTCCCTATTAAAAGCTCTTATTATCAGTTGGTTCTGTATTTTGTAATATGGTGCGTAGTTTGTACACTGATAAATCTTCCGGTAGTGATAGAAAGTTACTTTAAGCAAACATATGGTTTAAATCGTTTCTTAAGACAGTACATTTCGTTGTTAATTTCGACAATAGTTTTTTTCCTGCTATACTGGAATGTAATTAAAGATATGTCGATCAGGGATATTTTGCTTAAGGTCAGAAGAGTTTTCTTTTGGTCGTTAGTTGTGGCATCTGTTTATGGTTTTTTAGAAACATTATTTACTGTATTTCATATTGCGGCAGTATATCCATTGTTAAATATGTTGAGTTATCTTCCTTTTATGGAAGTAAGGGTGCATCCGGAAAGGATATCATCTTTTGCGCATGAAGCACCATTTTTAGCGATCTACCTTATTACTATTGCAGGATGGATGTTCAGTTATATACTTACTGAGAAGGGATGGTTTAAGTTTATACCGGGTTTGGCAGTTTTAGTGCTTACCTATTTTTCAGGATCCAGAACGGGATTGCTTGTAATATTTATACAACTATTGGTTTTTCTTACTGTTCTGTATAAAATAGAAAATTACAGAAAGTATATACTTTACGCAGGGGTATTTATGATGGCAGGAACAATTGGACTTTTGGCTTATAATGCTGAAAAAGTAATAAAATCGGTAGAGACAAAACTTGAATCATTAGATTTTAGCGGAAACCTTACTAATAATATATCTAACCAGTCCCGTTTTGGGATGCAGTATGCTTCCATACAGGTTTTTAAAGAGCATCCTGTTGTAGGTGTGGGTTACGGGCAGCAAAGCTATCACAACAGGTTTCATTATCCGAAATGGGCAACAAAGAAAAATTGGGAATTTGTCTATCTCTATAAAAACCCTAAAGAACCATCCTTTCCTCCGGGATACAATATATATACACGATTACTTGCTGAGACCGGTATAATTGGTTTTGGGCTTTGGGTATGGATTGTATACCTCGTTATTGCAGCATCGCGCAGGATGCTTAAAAACCGTGAAGGAGACGAAAAAATCATGGCACTTATACTGTTTATATCATTTATAGGCCTTGCAATAAACTGGCTCCAGATAGATGCTTTCAGGATGTATGGTTTTTGGTTGTGTTTAGCGATACTCATAAAACTGGTAAATTATAAATCAACCGTTGTAAATGAATAAGACAGCGCTTCTAATACCTCATTATAATAATCCTGAAGGGTTAATGTTGTCAGTTGCCTCTATAGGGGCTGATGAAAAAATCGACATTTTTATTGTAGATGATGGCAGTACTGTAAAAACAATTAAAGAAAATGATGTTAGTGCTGTTTTTAAAGCTCAGGGATTAGTAAAGTTTATTTACCTTAAAAAAAATAAAGGTATTGAACATGCGCTGAATGCCGGCTTGATGGACATTCAAAAAACCGAAAATTACAAATATGTAGCCCGCTTAGATTGCGGAGATATTTGTGCCGAAAACCGATTTTCTACACAGGAAAAATTTTTGGACAGCAATCAAAATATAATGATTGTGGGTAGTAATGCTATTGCTGTTGACACCAATGGAAAATTTTTGTTTGAGATAATAGAGCCTGAACAAAGTGCAGAGATTAGAAAAAAAATGTTTCTTAATTGCATGTTTGTGCATCCTACGGTTATGTTCAGGATAGATATTGTAAAATTATTTGGCGGATATCCTGTAAACAGGAAATCGGCAGAGGATTACGCATTTTTTTCTAAGGTTACTAAAAAATATGATACAGCAAACATTCAGGAAAGCCTGGTAACAATCGAGATTAATCCTGATGGAATTTCTATCTCGAAGCGAAGAGAGCAACTTACCAGCCGTCTTAAGGTAATTTTGGATAATTTTTATTTTGGGTTTTATCCCATTTATGGATTAATCAGAAATTTGATTATATACCTGATACCTAATAGATTAATTATGTTGATTAAAAAAGTAAGAGATGCAGATAAGAGACATAAATAAAATATACGATTATGTATTTGCCTTGCCTCTTTTAGTGCTGCCGTTTGGAAAAGCATTACCCAATATTGCTTTGGCATTGGTAGTAATTTGTTTTTTGGCAGATTGTAGAAAGCTTGAATATAAAAGGCTTTTGAGTTTTCCAATAGTTGTTATTTATGTGTTTTTGATATATATATATGCAAAGGGAGCTTTAACAGGGAGCCTGTTTTCGGAATGGAGTGTTTACAAAAAGCTGATAGTGCTGTTTATTATTCCGATACTTTTTTTAAAAGTAAAAAATTTAAATATTTTGAAAGCCGGGGTTGTGGCAGGGGCAGTTACAATGGCATTTTATACTTTTATAATGGCATCTGTTTATTATTATTACAATGGCAATTTGCCATTTAACACGGGCGATGTTGTAAATAAGCTGATGCTTTTGGAGCGTCCATATGCAGGGTTTTATGCCTTAATAGGCAGTATATTTTCATTTGTTCTTATCAGGCATTATACTAAGTATAAAGTGAAATTCATAATTTGTGCAATAGTATGCATGTTTTTTATTGTTTTAATTTCAGCGAGAATATCTTTTTTGACTTTACTGGTAACATGTTTTATCTACCTGCTTTTTTATACTGCCATACCAACATATAAAAAAGTCTTGTTTTTTTTAGGAAGTTTGTTCATGCTAACTATAATTTTGGTATTTAATAGAAATATTTCGGATAGATTTTTCATAACCGGAGATATTGAAAAGTCGTTAGAACTCGCTTCTAATTTTGAGCCAAGGGTAATTATATGGCCTTGTTGTTATGAAATGACTGCTAAAAAAGATTTTAATCCTGTTTTTGGATTTTCGTCATATAGCATAATTGAAAATTATCTTGTAAGTTGTTATGACAGTAAGATAAGCAGGCCGGATAAAAAAGTATATTACATGGAGTCTAAATTTAACTCTCATAATCAGTTTATAGATATTTATCTTAATTATGGGCTAACTGGGCTCTTAATTTTTTTAACGTTTCTGGCAGGAATTTTTTATTACATAAAAGACAATTTCATCTTCTTAGCTGTCTTTATCGGGGTGGTTTTCTTTATGATGGTCGAAAATATATTGCAACGACAAATGGGCTGTTACATTTTTGGTACTTTTACCGGATTATTGTCACTGGGTAAATTATACGATTTACGAAATTATAAGTTTACAGATTAAATAGAAAACAATTGAAAAAAGCACTAATAAACGATTGGTATTATGTAAATGGGGGCGCTGAAAAGGTTATTCATTCGTTAAACAATGTATGGGATGATTTTGACCATTATGCGCTTATAGACTTTCTTAATGACAAAGACCGTGAATTTATCTTAAAAGGAAAAAAAGTAAACACCAGTTTTATACAAAAGCTTTTTGGAGCGAAACGCAATCACAGAAAGTTTTTACAATTGTTTCCTTATGCAGTAGAACAGTTTGACCTGAGTAGTTATGATCTCATAATAAGTTCATCGTCATCAGTTGCTAAAGGAGTATTAACAAACCACAATCAGCTTCATATTTGCTACTGCCATACGCCGGTACGTTATGCATGGGATTTGTATCACAGATATCTTGAAGACTCCGGACTTACCTCGGGACTAAAGAGTATGTATGCAAAATACGTATTGCATAAAATCAGGATATGGGATTTGTGTAACAGTAACAGGGTAGATTATTTTATAGCCAATTCTCAATACATAAAAAAAAGGATAAAAAAAATCTACAATCGCGAGGCAGAAGTGATATACCCACCTGTAGACACTGATTTCTTTGAGCTTAACGAAAACAAAGAAGGCTACTACTTTACTGCCTCCAGAATGATATCTAATAAAAAGATTGATCTTATTGTCGAGGCTTTTAGTAATATGCCCGATAAAAAACTTATAGTTGCCGGAGATGGTCCTGAATTTAAAAAAATTAAAAAATTAGCCAAAGCCAATATAGAATTTATAGGTTTTGTTAACAGGGATGCATTAAAGCAGTATATGCAAAATGCAAGAGCATTTGTTTTTGCTGCAGAAGAAGATTTTGGTATTGTGCCTGTTGAAGCACAAGCGTGTGGAACCCCGGTTGTAGCTTTTGCTAAAGGAGGAGTTCTTGAAACCGTAATAGATAATAAGACAGGTGTATTCTTTCATGAACAGACTGCAGACGCAATAGCAAAAGCAGTACAACATTTTGAAGGAATAACGTTTGACTATAAATACATAAGAAGCCATTCGCTAAAATTTTCTCAGCAAAGATTTGAAACAGAAATAAAAGACTATGTTGAGCGCAAATGGCGGAACCATCTAAAAGAGCTCAATACAATTGAACAATAACGGTCAAGCAGCATGACGGGTAATTACAAATCGAACAATGTTTTTTTGCTAAGAAGAATAGGTCTTGCGCCTAGTAAAAGACTGTTGACATTCTTAATTTCGGCTATTTTTATAACACTTCCTTTTGGGTATGCGTATAATAGCGTAGCCATAGTTCTTTTTGTGTTGTATTCTTTTCTTTCATATAAAAAACAAAATGTATCTGTAACTTATATTTTACTGTTGCCTATAGCCTTATACCTGCTCATGATGGCTTCAATGGCGTGGTCTATAGATTTAAAGTTTACCATTAGGGCACTAAGTAAAGAGGCGGCATTATTTTTTATACCGCTTGCTTTCTTTTTTAACAAGAAGGTGATAAATATAAGCAGGCGCGGAATATTGAAAGGCTTTAGTATATCAATGTGTTTTTTTGCGTTCTTTTACCTTATAAGAGCTTTGTTGCGATATTTTAAAGACGGCGATATAAACGTGTTTTTTTATAACGAACTGGCTACTCCTGTAGTTTCTGCAGTTTATCTGTCGGTTATTTTTGCTATTGCTTACTTTTATTTTCTTTCGGTAAAAAACAAGCGTTTTTTCGACTATCTGGCATTAGTGCTTATAGCCTTGTTAATATGTCTTCTGATGGCCAAAGTAACCATTGCAGCAATGGTAATATTAACAGCAGCTTACCTGGCTTTTTATGCAAATGTTACCAGAAAAGTAAGGATAGCCGGGGCTATAGTTTTTGTGGCATTAGGAATACTGTTAGTGTATATATCTAAAACAACATCATTGTTTCCTGCAGAGTATACAACCAACATCCCGGAGATGGAAAAGCTGGCTCAGGAAAAACTGGAACCTAATAAGGTTAGCCCGCAGGAAGCCTGGAACAAGCAAACATTTAATGAGAATGATTACTTTAACGGAACCGCCTTCAGGATATATCAGGCAAGAATATTTGGCGAACTCCTAAAAGAAGAGAAACAAATAGTAACAGGTTACGGGCTTAATGCATCGATTAAGAAAATCGAGGAAAAATCCATAGAACATAATGTTTTTGAAGGTGGTGTACTAAACCAAAGGTACGCAAGGCAAAACTATCATAATCAGTATATTGAAGCTTTTTCCGATTTGGGGATATTGGGCTTGTTTTTAGTATTGGCAATGGTATTTATAAATCTTAAAAATTCGTTTGGCACTAAAGATTTTGTACATATGTCTTTTGCATGTCTGATGATAGCCTTATTTTTGACCGAATCATTTTTATGGAGGCAAAGAGGGGTGGTTTTGTTCACACTCTTATACTGCCTGTTTAATATAAAATTGCCTGAAAAATCAGGAAAAACAATATCATGAAAAGAATACTCATAACCGGAGCTGCTGGATTTTTAGGTTCACACCTTTGCGACAGGTTCGTAAAAGAAGGCTACAATGTTATAGGAATGGATAACCTTATTACAGGAGATCTTAAAAATATTGAGCATCTTTTTAAACTTGAGAATTTTGAGTTCTATCATCACGATGTTACTAAGTTTGTAAACATACCCGGAGAACTTGATTATATATTACATTTTGCTTCGCCGGCAAGCCCTATAGATTATTTAAAGATTCCTATTCAAACGCTTAAAGTAGGTTCATTGGGTACACATAACCTTTTAGGCGTTGCGCGTGTAAAAAAAGCACGCATACTCATTGCTTCAACCTCTGAGGTTTACGGCGATCCCCTGGTGCACCCGCAAAACGAAGATTATTATGGTAATGTAAATACCATTGGCCCGAGGGGAGTTTATGATGAGGCAAAACGTTTTCAGGAGTCTATAACTATGGCCTATCATACCTTTCATGGGGTTGAGACCAGGATTGTAAGGATATTTAATACCTACGGACCTAGGATGAGGTTAAATGACGGACGTGTAATCCCTGCATTTATTGGCCAGGCACTAAGAGGTGAAGACCTTACAATATTTGGTGACGGTATGCAAACACGTTCGTTTTGTTATATAGACGATCAGGTTGAAGGAATCTTCAGACTGTTGCATTCTGACTATGTAAATCCGGTAAACATTGGTAACCCGGATGAGATTACAATTAAAGATTTTGCCGAAGAAATAATAAAACTTACCGGAACTACCCAAAAAGTAGTTTATAAGCCTTTACCCGTAAACGATCCGCTGCAGCGCCAGCCTGACATTACAAGGGCTAAGGAGCTTTTAGGCTGGGAGCCAAAGGTAGGCCGTGCTGAGGGCATGAAAATCACTTACGACTATTTCAGGTCATTGCCTAAAGAAGAGCTTCTTAGAGAGGAACACAAGAATTTTTCAGATTATATCCGATAGTAATGAGCTTATCCGGCAGAGGAAGATATTCTAAATATTTAAGGCCTATTAGCATAACTTTTGATTTGCTGACGGTATTGCTGTTGCCGTTTTTGTTTTTTTGCAGCCTTAATGTCAATTTTCTGCATTTTGCAGCCTATGCTACAGTTTCGTGGTGTGTGGTGGCTTATTTTTCGGGGTTTTATGAAACCTATCGCTATACGGCAGCCACAAAAATATTTTCGAGGCTAATCAGGCAATCGGTACTATACCTGCTAACGGTTATAGCTTTTTTTCCTTTTGCAAAATATGCTGTTTTTGAAAGCAGGCAGATACTTCTTTACGGTATCAGCGTATTTTTAATCGTAACAATTTTTAAATTTGCACTTTATTTATATCTAAAACGCTACAGGCTTGGCGGAAGTAATATTCGTAAAACGATTATTATTGGCTATACGCCGGAAGCAGTAAGGCTTAAGGATTTTTTTGAAGGCAATCCGGATTATGGATATAAGTTTATGGGTTTCTTTTCTGACAGGAAGCACGAAAATATGCCTATAGAAGGAAAATTGTCCGGCATTGAGCATTTTATTATTGAAAATAGTATTGACGATATATATTGTTCACTAAACGAGATAAGCAATATAAGGCTTAGGGAGCTGGTTGCTTTTTGCGAAAGCAATAGTAAGGTAATTAAGTTTATACCCGATACAAAGCAAATTTTTTCACGCAACCTGGTTATCGATTATTATGAATCGTTCCCGGTGCTGTCATTACGAAAAACACCGCTTCATGAGCCTATAGCCGTTGTTGTAAAAAGAGTATTTGACATAATTTTTTCATTGTTGGTTACCTTTTTTGTTTTGTCATGGCTTACGCCAATAATGGCACTGCTTATAAGGCTGGAATCTAAAGGGCCTGTTTTTTATAAGCAAATAAGGGCGGGTATCAATGAACAGGAGTTTTCGTGCTTTAAATTCAGGTCAATGCGCATAAACGACCAGATGGATAAACTGGCAGTAAAAAATGATCCCAGGGTAACCAGGGTAGGTAAGTTTATCCGTAAAACAAGCATAGACGAGCTGCCGCAGTTTCTCAATGTACTTTTGGGTGATATGTCAGTTGTAGGGCCAAGGCCTCACATCTATTCGATTAATCATCGTTACAGCGAGAAAATCAAAAAATACGGAGCCAGGCACACAGTAAAACCGGGCATTACCGGGCTGGCGCAGGTTAAGGGTTTCCGTGGTGAGATCACAGGCGACGAAGATATGATAAACCGTATAAGGTACGACGTTTTTTATATAGAAAACTGGTCGATACTGTTAGATATAAAGATAATTTTACAAACCGTTGTGGGCATGTTTGGCGACGAAAAGGCCTATTAGCAACAAATTAATTTAAGCATATGAAAATTTTATTATTAGGATCAGGAGGAAGAGAACATGCACTGGCATGGAAAATGCTGCAAAGCCCGCTTTGCGATAAATTATTTGTTGCTCCGGGAAATGCCGGTACTGCCGGGATTGCAGTTAATGTAGATATGAATCCGCTGGATTTTGAATCGATAAAAAGTTTCGTGCTTCAGGAAGAAGTGAACATGGTGGTTGTAGGCCCTGAAGATCCGTTGGTAAAAGGTATTTACGACTACTTTAAAAAAGATGCGCAGCTTAGCCATATCCCGGTTATTGGTCCTTCTAAAGTGGGTGCACAACTGGAAGGCAGTAAAGAATTTGCAAAACAGTTCCTTGTAAAAAACAATATCCCTACTGCAGCTTACGACAGCTTTACAAAAGAAACAGTAGAGAAAGGATGTG
>QFQM01000513.1 GCA_003243255.1 Flavobacterium psychrophilum
AATTATAAATGGATTAGTGATGAACGAGAACAGTAACAGTAAACAGAACAAAGGCGGGCGCAAGCCGAAGCTCGACCCCAGCACACACCGCCACGTATTCCGATTGACAGATCAGGAAAATGCCAAACTTTTATCGCTTTTTGAAGCATCGGGAGTGCCCAATAAAGCCAAGTTTATCATTTCACAGTTGTTCGGAAAGGAAATGAAGTCGCTTAAAATTGATAAAGGAACAGTTGATTTCTATATGCGCCTGACTTCTTTTCATAGTCAGTTCCGGGCAATAGGCGTAAACTATAACCAGATTGTAAAGCTGTTGTACCGTCATTTTTCAGAGAAAAAAGCCGCCGCATTTCTTTATAAACTGGAAAAACAGACGGCTGAAATGGCAATGTTGTGTCAAAAAATCATTCAGATAACCGAAGAATTTGAAGTCAAACACCTTAAAAAACAGCCGTAGAAATGATAGCGAAAATCGGAAGAAGTGAAAATCTGTATGGTGCGTTGGCATACAATAACCTGAAAATTGAAAAGGAAAACGGACAAATTTTGTTTGCTAATAAGATTATTGAAACCGCAAACGGACAATATACCGTAGCACAATTAGCCCAATCCTTCGCCCCGTATTTGCTGGCAAACCGCAATACGGAAAAACATACGTTGCATATTTCACTCAATCCCGACCCGAATGATAAGGTTAGCAATGATAAATTTCGGGAAATGGCACAGCAGTATATGCGTAAAATGGGATATGGCGAACAGCCTTTTATCGTATTCAAACATACAGATATTGACCGCAGCCATATACACATTGTATCGGTCTGTGTGGATGAGCAGGGCAAAAAGATTTCAGATAAGTTCGAGAAAATGCGTTCTATGAATGTGTGCCGTGAACTTGAAAAGCAACATCTTTTAATACCAGCTACGGATAAAGAACAAAAACGGAACGAGAAGATTTTTCGCCCTATTAATTATAAAGCTGGCGATGTAAAAAGTCAGATTGCTTCAGTAGTCCGTCACTTACCGAATTATTATAAATATCAGACTTTGGGAGAATATAATGCCTTGCTTTCTCTGTTCAATATTACGACCGAAAAAGTCGAGGGCGAATTGCAGGGAAAAATGCAGCAGGGCTTATTGTACATTCCTTTAAGTGAAAAAGGAGAAAGAGCTGGGCATCCGTTTAAGGCTTCATTGTTTGGTAAAGATGCAGGGCTTACATCATTGGAATTACATTTTGAGAATAGTAAAATTGCTTTAAAAAATCATCCGACCAAACAGTCTTTAAAATCAGCCGTTACTATTGCCCTGCAAACAACAAGCGGTGAATTAAGCTTTAAAAAGCAATTAGGAGAACAGGGCATTAACGTAGTGGTACGAAGAAATGATACTGGTCGTATTTATGGTATGACATTCATTGACCATAATTCTAAAACGGTCTGGAATGGTTCACGGCTGGCAAAAGAACTTTCTGCCAACGTATTTAATGATTATTGGAACAACAACATAAAGCCCGACATCAAAGATCCTAATGCGTTAAAACCAAAAGCAACTAGAACAAATGATGCAGATCTTCCTCCGGAAGAACCGCACCATTTGTTTGATTTTATAAATACCGATAAAAATAATGACGGGTTGGTTGAAGCATTGGGCGGTTTACTCATTCCCGAAGCACAGGGCGAGGATTACGAGGAACAGGATTTTGCCAACAGGATGAAAAAGAAAAGGAAGCGCAAACGAAATCAGTAACAGGTTTTTCTTTGCCTATTATATAGTAACTTTCAGCCCCAAAGCATAGCTCCAGTGCAAAATCTTAGGAGCAGTCGGTGTATTGAATTGATAAATACCGTAGATGTATAATGCAGAAAGTACGAACGCTCCCCAGCTAAGACCGATACACCATATACTTTCCCGTTCAGCAATGCTGAACATACCCGAAACTATTGATTTTATAATGAATGCAGGAACAATACAGCATAATAAAACACAGATAGCCCACGGTAATACCCATAGCTTC
>QFQM01000514.1 GCA_003243255.1 Flavobacterium psychrophilum
AGTGGAACGGCACAGCCTGGGTGAAGGATACGGAAGCAGAAAAACTGTTCCGGATCCGGGAGGCGGAAGAAACAAAAAACAACCTGATGCAGGTAGCCAGTGAGCATATTGCGCCGCTTCAGGATGCTGCAGATCTGGAAATTGCAACGGAGGAAGAAATCTCGTTGCTGGAAGCATGGAAAAAGTATCGGGTATTGCTGAACCGTGTTGATACGTCAACTGCACAGGATATTGAATGGCCAGCACTGCCGTAGGGTAAAACATATAAATTCTATAATTAGATGTATCTTTCCATTTACGGCAAGGAAGGGGGCTTGGAAGACGTAAAGCATCTCACACCGAGATTATTTTTTATATGTCAGGTGTCTGAAGTTTTGCTTTGGCTCTTAAAATGGTTTGCCGCGAGGTTTTGAATTCCCGGGCAATGGCACTTATACTTACACCTGACTTAATTCGTTCGAATACCGCCTGTTTCTGTTCTTCATTTAACACAGGTGGTCGACCAAAACGTTTCCCTGCGCCGCGGGCTCTTACTATCCCGGAATGAGTGCGTTCAAGTAAAAGGTCTCGTTCAAATTCAGCGACTGCTGAAATTACTTGCATCATCATTTTTCCTGTTGGACTGGTCAGGTCAATGCCCCCCAATGCTAAGCAATGCACTCTGATACCTGTTTCGGTCAGTTGTTCCACTGTTTTCCTGATATCCATTGCATTACAACCAAGGCGATCCAGTTTTGTCACAATCAATTGATCACCACATTTCAGGCGAGCAAGCAACCGGTTAAAACCAGGACGCTCACTGGTTGCTGCTGAGCCGCTAATGTGTTCTTCGATTATTTGCTGAGGTTTGATTTTAAAACCTGCACTTTCGATTTCCCGGCGTTGATTTTCGGTGGTCTGATCCAGCGTTGATATCCGACAGTAAGCAAAAATTTGAGACATAGTGAGACTCTATACGAAATTGGTGTTCATATCATAATGCATCTCAGAAAATAATTATGATTATTTTTGTGCATATTTGTATGTACACGTTCGAAAATAAACGAATGCGTATGCAACCCCGTAATTTTGGTGAGACCCAAAATCGATTTTGTGAAAAATGGCTTTAACTCGGTTTGTTTTTCGAGTTCCGGGCGGACTCAAGGAAGAAGAATAGTGTTGCGTGTTATTTTAACCAGATTTCAAGTTGTTTGGTCGTGGAAAAGTGGAGCAAAATGTTGTTAAAGTGGAAAAATGATAAAAAAGTAAGTTTATTATATTACATTTTACCATTTAAATTTTGGTTGTCTTTAAGAACTGATATCGCTGTTTGTAATAATTCTTTGTTATCCAGCCATGATTTTTTCTTTATGTTTCCTTCAATGTAATCAAGCAATGTTCTGGTATTGATAGGTCTTCCCTGTTTTGCTACTTCCACTACAGCATCCCCTAGGATAATTCTTACTTCAGGAAGCTGCGCAGGGAACCACTTTAGGGTGTCTTTTGATTTCATGAAGATATTCCTTAAAATATTATTGATTTTCATTGCGATATTGTATGTCTGATTCAGGATATGTTGACTTATACATCGGTTTTGTCTGGGTTATTGGATATGCCAATCCCTAATTTTATTAGAGCATGACTAAAAATGCTGAATATGATAAGGAGCGAAGTGATTATCAGTATGCTGTTCATATAGCCTCGAATTAGTAATGTGTTATATATGATATAGTTGACAATTTTTATCCTGGGTGTTCTTAAAGTTCGTAGATAAACATTGTCGTTTCAGGTATACAGGAATGCTAACAGGTGGCGGCAAAAATCAGGCGGTTTATGGCGCAAGCTGAAGTGGCAACTGCAAACTATCTTATGCAGAGACTCTACACGGATTGGGTTTAAAAGTATACATAGATAACAGTTTTTATCTGAAGAAGAAAAATATCAAGGTGATATAGCCTATATGCCTTTGATGCGGAGGAATGAATGTGATGGGAGTGATGTATCTGAATAGTTGAAAAACCGCAG
>QFQM01000515.1 GCA_003243255.1 Flavobacterium psychrophilum
ATCCGTCTGGATAACATACTTAACATTAAGCATATTCAGCACGCTCATATTGTTTCTTGCTAGCTGGTATTCAAACAATTGCTGCAGTTTACGCGGTTTTGCAGCGTGATATCCTCCAAGTGATTTATGGAAGTATGACGCGCGTGCACTGTTCAGGTTACCATCAATATCAAATACTCTGTAGTATGAGGTATCCTGCATGATCTGAAGATCGGCAGTTGTAGGCTGGAACGGAATATCAATTTTAGATGCTGCCTGAAAGTTGTCTCCGTCAACATAGCGTTTGTCCACAAAGAACAGGTCGCCCACCATAAACAATCCTATAAGTATTACAGCCGTCGTTTGTGACAGACGTTGTTTTGTAAAGAACCATAGTGTTGCAGCAGTTATAACTATAAAGAAACCTGTACGCAGCAAATCGGCACTGTACATTGTTTTTCTGTCAGCCTTAAGGGCATCCATAAACTCCTGACCATAAGCTCCGATAATAGCATCATCATTAAGCCCTGCAAAGCTGAACATCCCTTTAAATACAAACAGAACCACAACAAGCCCAAGGGTTATTGCTCCTGTTTTCCATAGAGCATTCCATTGTTTTTCTTTATCAAGATTAAAGAACGAATATAATCCCATAACAGAAAGCACAGGAATACATACCTCAAGCAATACTTGGATAGATGCTACCGCCCTGAACTTATTGTACATCGGGAAGTAATCAATAAAGAAGTTTGTCAGTATTGGGAAATATTTACCCCATGATAACAATAATGAAAGGATTGCACCAACTAAAAATGCCCATTTGATCTTTCTTGGTTCAGCAAAAAGTGCAAGAACGAAAAGGAAGAATACCACAGCACCAATATAAGCCGGAGCTGCCACACTGTACTGATCACCCCAATAGGTTGGTATACCCGAACCTGCTATCTGTAAAGCCTGTTCTTTGGTGATGTACTGGCCCTCTGCAACCTGCTGTTGCTGTAAGAACTGTACCAAATGCCAGTCTTCCTGCGGATCTTCATGTCCTGAAGAACCACCAAATAAACGCGGCGAAATAAGGTCTAAACTTTCGGCAATACCATAACTATAATCGGTAATATATTCATAAGTCATGGCATTTTTGCTTGCTTTTGGTTTGCCATCAGGCTCAAAAGTAAGTTCGCTATCGTTACGAGTACTGTATTTAGCATATTCCGAAGTAGCCATAAGGTTGGTCGCATTCGTACCCAAAGCTACTAATCCTGCTACTACAAAAATTGCAAGTGAAATTGCAAGGTGTTTATACTCTTTGTTTTTAATAATACCTACAAGGAACCATATTCCCATAGCCAACAGCAACAGGAACAGATAGTAGGTCATCTGGATATGGTTGGCACTCAGTTCAAGGGCTGTGGCCACCATCATGAGCAGTCCGCCTTTTATGTATTTTTTCTGCATTACCATTACAAAACCGGCAATAACAAGCGGCATATAGGCAATAGCATGGGCTTTGGCATTATGTCCAACCCCTAATATTACAATCAGATAGGTTGAAAAACCAAACGCAAGCGCACCGAAAAATGCTTTTAGCGGATCGGTTTTAAGCGTTACCAATAGCAGATAAAACCCTAAGAAATAAAGGAAAAGGTAATCTGCCGGACGAGGCAGGAAACGCAATGTTTCATCAAGGCTTTTTACGTAGTTATGAGGATATTTTGCACCCAACTGATAGGTTGGCATACCGCCAAAGGCACTATTGGTCCAATACGGCTCCTCGCCTGTTTCTTTCCTGAAATCATTCTGCTCCTTTGCCATTCCCGTGTATTGGGCAATGTCTGATTGGTAAATCTTTTTACCCTGAAGTACCGGATAAAAATAGATAAGCGAAATGATTACAAATCCTAAAATGGCTAATAGATGCGGGTAGAACCTGTTGAGATTTTTCATAAATACTTTTTGTAAAAAACGCCGTGAAGATACTTAATTTTCTACAAATGGAGTTTGTACAGGATGTAATTAATAACTA
>QFQM01000516.1 GCA_003243255.1 Flavobacterium psychrophilum
GGCTTATTGTATTTACTTCCTTTTTTTCTGGAAACTGAAGTGCGGATAGACCCAAAAGGAAAGTTCCGGGCCCAACTGCAGCGCAGGGATATGCCCATAACTACAAGACTATTTTTTGACGGCAGGATAAATACTGATAAGGAATATACAGTTGGGTTACGCTATTTTGTTACCCGCACTTTCTCCATCAGTGCCCAGTATGACAATGACTATGGAGCAGGTGCTGGTATCAGTATTCGATATTAAGATATTTATTGATTACAGGATCAAAGGAGTGGCGCATTCATAAGTTATCTGAAAATATGGAACCATCGTTAAATAATATCAATACCCTTAATAGGAGACAGACAAACTGGTATGTCATTACTGGAGGCCCAGCTTCAGGTAAAACCACTACGGTCAACCTACTTAAAGAAAGAGGTTACATAACGACCTTTGAACATGCCCGACATTACCTGGATACACAACGGCTAAAAGGAAAAACTATAGAAGAGGTCAGAAAAAAGCAACGAGAATTTCAATTGGGCGTTTTAGATATGCAGATTGAGCAGGAGAACGAAATCTCGCCGGATGTCCTGGTCTTTCTTGACCGGGCAATCCCTGATGCACTTGCGTATTTCCGGTTTTTAAATCTACCAGAAGTTGAAAAGTTAACAGAAGCGCTGCATACAGTTTCCTATAAAAAAATCTTCATTCTTGATTGCCTGCCATTGGTGAATGATTATGCCCGAACCGAAGATGAGGCGGCACAGAAAAAAATCCAGGCATTGCTTGTTGAGGTTTACGAATCACTGGGATTTCCAATCGTCCGGGTGCCTGTGCTGCCGCCGGAAGAAAGGGTGGATTTCATTTTAAAAAGTCTTTAGCGTGAAAACAAAAATGAAATATTGCTGAATAACCTGTCGATCTACTGCTCACATCTTATTTGTTCTAAAAGCAAAGAACACAATGGTGCAGCAGGTAACAAGGGTTTTTCTTTAGTAACTTCGATAGTAAAATAAAGACAGCCAGAATATGTATTAAGTCATTTAGGTATGTTCACATTATTCATTAAAAATATGGTCTGCAACCGGTGTATCTTCGTTGTAGACAATGAACTCGAAAAACTTGGCATAAACGCCAAAAACATACAATTAGGAGAAGTGAGTTTCGACAAAGAACCTACTGCCGATGAAAAGATGCAGCTTAATAAAGCATTGGTTAATCTGGGTTTTGAGCTTATAGATAGTAAAAAAGGACGTATCATAGAAAAGATAAAAACAGTTATTATAGACATGGTGCATCATAGCGATCATGATGAAAAAAACAATTTATCCGACGTATTGAGCAAGGAGTTGCATCATGACTACAACTATTTGTCAAATCTGTTTTCGGAAGTCGAAGGCGTTACTATTGAAAAATATTTTATCGCTCAAAAAATCGAGAAGGTCAAAGAGTTGTTGGTATATGACGAGCTTTCGTTAAGTGAAATTGCTTCGCGTATGAATTACTCCAGTGTTGCCTATCTGAGTAACCAATTCAAAAAAGTTACCGGTCTTACGCCAAGGCATTTCAGACAAATCAGGGAAGAAAAGCGGAAACCGTTGGATAAAGTCTAATTTTATAGGGTAAAACAAATTGGTGTTAAGAGTAGCGGCCTTCCGCAAATGACAAAAGCAAAAGATGGACTGGTGTTTCTTTCCTTGGTTTTTCTCCTATCTCCACCGCCAATAAAAGGGTTGTTTTGCAGGATCTGTACCGGATAGTACAGCCGGGCGGAGAACTGCACATAGCAGATTTCGGGAAGTCCAATAACTTACGGGCCAAGTTGGCTTTTGGCTTTTTCCGCAGGCTGATGGTGAAGAGAATATCCGAGTAAACAATACGGGTTTATTACCCGGCTATATCGAAAAAGCTGGATGTAAAAATGTGGAAGAAACCCGCTATTTTAATACCCTGTTCGGTACCGTAAAACTCATTAAAGCCATCAAAGATGAATAGCCATCTTCATTCAATCATC
>QFQM01000517.1 GCA_003243255.1 Flavobacterium psychrophilum
CGTAAGGGCTTATTTCTCGTGCCTGGCCATGCCTGCGCTGTTACCGTTGTCGCCTTACCGCGTCACTTGCTATCCCAGCTCATAATCGCCAGTACAGAGAAGTATGCTTACTATTATTAATTAAGCAAGAGGGATTAGAGAGTGCAATGAGAACATCGCCTACGCTTTTGATAGCTTGTTTTTTAAGTAGAAGGAATTGCTGAATAAGCAAGAGGGCAATTCCGCTCTCTATTTAAAAATTAAAATATGATACAATTATCATCCCAAAACATTGATGATTTGGTACGAGGTATCGAATCCATCATCGAGAACCGGTGTTCTCTATTAGATGAAGACCGTAAACTTCTGCTTGATGTGGTCGTTTTACTGAAGAAGTACAAACAAGAACGCGAAGTTGCAGGCGTGGCAAGCCTATTGCTGATAGTTAAGGCTGTTGCACTGCTTACGAAGTTTTTTGTTTAAACGATTGGGCTGGAAGTTTTATGAAGTAATCTAACGCTCTCTAATTTTTTCTTTTATGAATTTGGGAAATACGATAAAGGATATAAGAAAACATAAAGGCTATACACAAGGGGATTTTGCAATGGAGTGTGGCATAACGCAAACCTATTTATCGCAGATTGAAAATAATCAGAAAGAGCCCAATCTATCTGTGTTAAAAAAAATTTCGGAGAAATTAGTAGTGCCGTTGCCAATACTCTTCTTTCTATCAATAACAGAGGAAGATGTACAGCAAGAAAAAAGGGAAATGTTTAATACCATCAGCCCTACCGTAAAAAATATAATCAATGAGATCTTTACAGTATAAAAAAAGGCAGCTTAAACTTTTGGCTTCAATTTTATGCTGCCATCCTGCAGAGATCGAATATTTATGCGAAAATATTGAAAGTTATTATGGGAAATGGGTTGAGGAAAAGAAAGACAAGGTTACCGGGAAAGTAAAGACCTACCCTGACGGCACTCCCAAAAAAAGGATCATACGACCAAGTTACTCGCGTTTGAAGCAGATTCAAAAATCAATAAAAATAAATATTCTGTCCAAAATTGAACTGCCTGAAAATATACAAGGGGGAGTAAAGAAAAAAAGCAACATCACCAATGCTAAAAGGCATCAGGGTAATAAATATCAATTCGCAACTGACCTTCAGGATTTTTTTCCAAGTGTAACGCATAAACAGATTTTTAAACTCTTTCTGGATTTAGGTTATTCTAATCACATTGCTCACTGGCTAACCAAATTAACATCCATAGAATTTGAATTACCGCAAGGAACGCCTACCAGTACGGCTATTGCGAATCTTGTTTTTAGGGAAACTGACCAAAAGCTCATCGCTTTATGTAAGTTAAACCAGATAACATATACAAGGTTTGTGGATGATCTTACTTTTTCAGCTTCCAAAGGTTTCCGATCACTTACAAATGAGATATTAGATATCGTAAGAAGTAGTGGCTTTAAAATCAGCTATCGGAAAACGAAATATGAAGGAGATCAGACGCTGACAGGAATAAGGGTGTTTAACAACTATATTGATGCGCCGGATAAAATTAAAGAAAAGGCAAAAGCAGAAGGAAACGATGCAAGTTTGCTGCACAAACCTTATACCACTTATCTGGGTAGCATTAGAATAACAAATAGAAATTTAAAAGCAGGCACTTTGGCTATAAGGAAGTAGGCTGACAAATATGACTTATACATTCTGGCTATTTACAGCAAGTGATAATAGTTAACAAGTCAGTTCTTGTATAAACTGGGCAAAGTGTTGAAAATGGATGATATAATATGGGATACTTTGCGAACAATTATCACTTAATTACCTATCCAATTGCAGAAGAAGGCAGGCCCGGTTTTGGTTTACGCCGGGCTCAGATAGGGGCTATCCATAGTATAGCCAGTCATTTTACAATCAGCAAGAAGCCTGGAATCGTGGTAATGCCAACAGGTACAGGGAAAACCGCCGTTTTAATGATGTGCCCCTTTGTTCTTAAAGCGAATAGGGTT
>QFQM01000518.1 GCA_003243255.1 Flavobacterium psychrophilum
ATGATGAAAATTATAAAATCGCAGAACTTTTTGATGTACTCTACATTCCTGAAAGAAAAACTTTAGACTTATACGAAAAACATTTAGGAGACGATTTCAAAAAAAGCCGTTCAGACGAAACTGGAAGACTCCCTGTTTCTGCCACCTATATTTTAGATGAAAATCAAAAAATTATTTGGCGACACTTCAACCCCGATTATAAAGTGAGAGCTTCATTAGAAGATATTTTAAAACAACTTTAATTAAAATTTATGAAAAATATTCTTATAAGTTTTAATATATGAGTATGGATGTGTAACTTGAACACAAAATACGCTCACAATCAAAACATTGCATTCAAATGAATGAATAGAGCGTACTTATTTATACGCTCAAATGCAGAAAAAGCTCATTCCCGCTTGTCTTTTAAAAATCATTTCGTTTCAAGTAAATCCCTGTTTACTGCATTTGGATACTTTACACTGTTCATTTAACCAAATATTACATTCTAAATTAATCACATGAAGCATCTCTATTTTTCATTAAAAATTCTAACGGTCGTCTTTATAGCGACCTTGCTCTTAACAGTACAATGAGCAAAGGCCCAAACTTTAGCCAAAGGCGATATTGCCTTTGTTAGGGTTAACGAATCGACCATTGATGGGTTTTCCTTCGTGGCACTGGTCACCATTCCAGCAGGGACTCAAATATACTTTACCGACAATAGCTGGGGTAATGGTGTATGGATTGACGCTGAAGCCCATTTTTTATATACTGCTCCCGCAGGAGGGTTAAGTCCTGGAACAGTGGTCCATTGCGACGAAACAAGTGCTAATACCCTTACCGTTACAGGCGGAGGAGGTACCATGGCCTTGCAAGCCACTACCAGTCCAAGTTTCAGCATTGCGGGAGGTGATCAAATAATTGCATACCAAAGCACTACTGGAGTAAGACCAGCTTCACCGAGCTTTATTGCCGCCATCAATACGGATGATGGAGGTGCAGTTCAAACTAGTGGAGGAGTGATGCTATCAAACGAAACTACAGGCTGGGTATCCCCTACTAACTGGGACCTTTCTACAAAAGGTGGTCAAGGCTCTGTGCTTCCTACTGACCTTACCAATGGATTAGATGCCGTAGGTATGTTTCCTCAAGCTGGTGGCGGTGCGTGGGTAACAAAGGAACAAAGGAATATGCGTTACGATTGTACTAAAGGAACAAATGGAACTAAAGCAGCCTTATTAATCTTAATTAACAACCCATCCAATTGGGTATTTAATACAAGTACCGATTTTCCAACTAATACGGTATGTTCATTTACTGTAAGTAGTGGTGCGCCTACCATTACTAGCAACCCTTCTAATCGAACTATTTGCCTAAATGGTACTACGACTATGAGTGTTGTAGCTACTGGCTCACCTATCTACAAATGGCAAGTAAATACTGGCAGTGGTTTTACAGATATCACTGGAGCACCGTATTCCAATTTCACCACCAATACGTTAACCATTAGTAGTGCTACTGCTGCAATGAGTGGCTATCAATATCAATGTGTAGTGACTAACGTTGGCGGCAATGCCACTTCTGGCATCGCCACGCTTACAGTTAATTCGGTCATAGGAACAATTTCCAAAACAGATGTCTCCTGCAACGGCGGTGGTAATGGAACAGCTACCGTGGTCGCATCGGGAGGTACCACGCCATATACTTATTCATGGGCGCCTTCGGGTGGTACCAATGCTACGGCAACTGGTCTTACAGCAGGAACCTATACCGTCACCGTAACGGATAATAACAACTGTCAGACTACAAGGACATTCACCATCAATCAGCCTGCGGCGGCACTTGGAGGAACCATTTCCAAAACAGATGTTTCCTGCAATGGTGGCGGTAACGGAACAGCAACAGTGGCAGCAACTGGAGGAACGACTTCGTACACTTATTCTTGGGCACCTTCGGGAGGCACCAATGCCACTGCAACGGGCCTCAGTGCTGGAACCTACACAGTGACCGTGACCG
>QFQM01000100.1 GCA_003243255.1 Flavobacterium psychrophilum
CAATCCTAGCAATTTTGGTTTTATCTGCATCAATTGCCAAACCTAAATCTTCTTGAGAAATTTTCTTCTTCAATCTAGCTAACTTGAGTATACAACCAATCTGGATATTTAAAAGTTGAAGTTCTTTTATTCCGTATTTACTCATTTAGTAAAATTTCAGAAAAACGGTTAATTTATTCGATACAAATTTGTATTGAATAATAATTTTGTTACATTTGATAATTGTATTACATCAATTGATGTAATTTTGCGATACTTCATTAGAAACTATTTGAAGCATTCGCTTTGAATCTCGTTATCGAAAACTGGCGTTTTAATTACCACGAGATGATAAGTGCATATGCTCACGCCTCTATATGGCGTGGGCTCACTTATTTGTGGTAAAGGTACCGCCAGTGCCCCGATAACAATAAGCTGAGTTTAAACCCACGCCTCCTTTTTAGGAGACATTACTTCACACTTAGCTAGAATTCTTAGCGCACTTCTTTTTTTTACAAGGTTTCGCAAACGATATAGTTTAACTTTTAAACCGTTTTGCGTATGATTTAGTAGTTTTTTCATAGTTAAGTAGGCCCGGCCGGTACTGGTATTCCCTTTTTCGAGTTGGTTGGGGAAAGGCCGGGTTGCTTTTTTTCTTTACTGGTACAAATAAAAATAACCCTCAGACGTCGGCAAACTAACCTGAGGGCACTTGATCAATAAAACCCTAATTGTCTCATTAATCTTAACCAATGTTATGAAATTTATTTCAGCAAACAAAGGGCTAAGGGTGCTTTTCTATTCTCTTATTTTAGCCACCCTGCCTATCAGTGCCTTAGCCCGGGCACATGCTTCACCAACATGTAAAGCATTTTATCAACAAGTTATTTCCGGAACCGTTTCCGACGCAACAGGCCCTTTACCGGGAGCAATAATTGCCGTCAAAGGAAAAAATCTGGCTATTGCAGCTGATGCTGCAGGCAGGTATGCAATTGCTGCGAATAGCGGTGATATTATTGTCTTCTCCTTTACTGGATTTAAGACTGTCGAAGTCACAATTACTTCAAGTAATGTAATTGACATTACGCTTGAAGAAGATCATACGCAGTTGGAGGAACTCACAATTAATGCAGGATACTACAATGTTAAGCAAAAAGAAGCTACAGGTAGTATTTCCAGGATTACGGCAAAAGATATTGAAAACCAGCCCGTAGCAAATGTGCTTGCGACGATGCAGGGTCGTATGGCAGGAGTAAATATTATTCAGAATACAGGTGTCCCCGGTGGCGGTTTTGATATTCAGATACGTGGGCTAAACAGTCTTCGAAGCGGAGGAAATGCGCCGCTCTACATAATTGATGGGGTGCCCTATTCTTCGCAAGCAATTGGTAATTCGCAGACATCTACAGTTTTACCCAACTCGACCAGTCCTCTTAATAGCATAAACCCATCTGATATCGAAAGCATAGAGGTGCTTAAAGATGCCGATGCTACCGCCATATATGGCTCCCGGGGTGCTAATGGTGTCGTATTAATAACGACTAAAAAAGGGAAAGCCGGAGTAACTACATATACCGCTGGTATATCTAGTGGATTCGGCAGGGTAACGCGCTTTGCTGATATGATGAAAACCCCTGAATATATTGCAATGCGGGAAGAAGCCTTTGCTAATGATGGTATTACCACTTATCCTGCAAATGCATATGATATTAACGGAACCTGGGATAGAAATCGTTACACGGACTGGCAAAAGGAAATTACTGGCGGTACAGCACAGATAACCGAAGCATCAGCATCGGTTTCAGGGGGCACGGAACAGACACAGGCACTTATAAGTGGAAACTATAGGAAAGAAACAACCGTATTTCCGGGTGAATTTGAATATAATAAAGCAAATATCCATACCAATTTTGGGCACCAGTCTAATGATGGGAAATTTAGGGTTTCATTTTCAGCTTCCTATACCATGCAGGATAATGACCTTCCATGGAAAGACCTTACTATGGATGCGAAAGGACTTGCTCCTAATGCCCCGGCACTTTATAATGATGACGGCTCTCTAAATTGGGCTGACGGGACATGGGATAATCCCTTGCGTCATCTGGAGGGAAAATTCAAAGCAAAGACATATGACCTCATCACTAATGCAATGCTGTCATGGGATATCTGGAGAGGCATTTCTTTTCGTACTTCTTTAGGTTTTACTGATCTTAGGCATGATGAGAGCAGGACATTTCCGTCCACAGTATACAATCCTTCCTATGGCGCCGGTGCTGAGTTTTCTTCTGTATTTTTCAACACCACTAACAGGCAATCCTGGATTATCGAACCTCAATTGAACTGGAAACAGGAATTTGGGAAACTCAAAACAGAGGTTCTGGGAGGAAGTACTTTTCAAAAGCAAAACTACGACCAACTCGTAGTTTCCGGAATGGGCTTTCCAAGTAATGCCATGATCTATAACCTTGCAGCAGCCACAACCAAAACAATTCTATCTGATGATCAAACCGTATATAAATACCAGGCACTATTTGGACGTGCCAATTTTAATTACGATGGACGCTACATTGTAAACATCACAGCAAGGAGAGATGGTTCAAGCAGGTTTGGACCTGGAAACCAATTTGCCAATTTTGGGGCAATAGGGTTAGCCTGGATTTTTTCCAATGAAAGTTTTTTAAAGGAGTTCGCGCCGCTTAGCTTCGGTAAGTTACGGGCCAGTTATGGAACCAGCGGTAACGATCAGATTGGAGACTACCAGTACCTCAACACCTATTCCGGAACTGGTGTGGGCTATAATGGCGTGATAGGATTGAGGCCAACTAGGCTTTTCAATGAAAACTTTAGCTGGGAAACCAATAAGAAGCTTGAACTCGCAATGGAGACAGGATTTTTTAATGACCGTGTTTTCCTGACTTTAGCATACTACCGAAATCGATCTTCAAATCAGCTGGTTGGTATCCCATTACCAGGAACTACAGGATTTACGAACATTCAAGCTAACCTTGGTGCAACTGTCGAAAACAAAGGTCTGGAAGCGACTTTGAATACATTAAACTGGCAAACAAAGGAATTTTCTTGGAGAACTTCTTTCAATATCTCTGCTGCTAAAAATAAACTTATAGAATTTCCAGGTTTGGCAGAATCGACATATCGCAACCAGTTTGTTATTGGACAACCTACCAATATCCGACTTCTTTATGTTTACAAAGGAGTAAATCCTGAAACGGGTATTTATGAATTTGAGGATCTTGACGGAGACGGAGTTATTACAGCCCAGGGAGACAGGAGCTCAGTTGCTGACTTCAATCCGAAATTTTTTGGCGGGTTGCAGAATACTTTTACATATAAAGGATTGGTATTTGATTTCCTATTTCAGTTTGTAAGACAAAAGAATTGGAACGCAAATTATCTGAGTGGCATGCCTGGCACAATGTCCAACCAGCCGACCAGCGTGATCAACCGTTGGCAGGAACCCGGAGACCTTGCTTTTTTCCAGCAATATAGTACGGGTACGCAATCGGGTGTTTTTGATGCTTTTATGAAATATTCAGAAAGTACGGCAGGATTTAGTGACGCTTCTTTTATCAGGCTTAAAAACGTCTCGCTCAGTTACACTTTACCCGACCAATGGCTAAAAGGTGTAAAATGCCGCCTTCGTGTCGAAGCACAAAATTTGTTAACCGTTACCTCTTATAAAGGTGCGGATCCTGAATTCGGCACAGCAGGATTTCTTCCTCCCCTCAAAATGATAACCACTGGAATTCAAATCACATATTAGAATGACACATATGAAACCAAAATTCGGAAAGAGCAACTGGAGAAGATATCTACTTCTTTTACAGTGTTTTGTTTTAAGCTTATTTTTAGTGTATTGCGAAAGCTTTAACGATGTGGAATTACCCAATTCACAACTTACAGGACAAGTTGTTTTTGAAAGTACTACTACCGCGAATGCTGCTATGTCCCATATTTACTCAAGCCTTAGGGATAGCGGCCTGCTTAGTGGGAATTCCAGCGGATTATCCAATCAGTTGGGGCATTATACCGATGAATTAACCTTTTATGGTGCCTCAAGCCATTTCTCGGCTGCCTTTAATAATAATAGCTTAATTCCTGCAAACCTTAATGTAAGGAGTATCTGGAATGATAGCTATAATCAAATATATGCCTGCAATTCTATCATAGAAGGAGTGAGTAATTCGGCAATGCTGCCATTAAGCGACAGGGAAAGGCTCAAAGGTGAAGCACTTTTTGTTAGGGCTTTTGTACACTTTTATCTTGTCAACCTTTACGGCGCTGTACCATATATAACAACGACGGATTATGCGGTGAACAAAACAGTATCCCGCGTCCCTGTCGATGAGGTATATCAAAAGGTAACAGCCGATCTCTTGGAAGCCTTGCCACTGCTTCCTGATACATACAGCAATGCGGAGAGAATATTACCAAATAGCAAAATAATCCAAGCCTTTCTTTCCCGTGTTTATCTATACAGTGGTGAATATAATCAGGCTATAAACAGCGCTTCAGTGCTTATTGACGATACCGCTACATTTCAATCGGAAACAAACCTGTCAGAAGTTTTTCTAAAAGATGCGACTACTACTATATGGCAACTCATGCCTGCACTTGCGGGTGCAAATACACAAGAGGGCACAAATTTCATTTTCAATTCAGGACCGCCGCCACTTGTAGCACTAAGTCCAACGCTTATGCAGTCTTTTGAACCGGGTGATCTCAGAAAGCTGGCATGGACAAGAGAAATTACAAATGGCAACAGCTCATGGTATCATGCTTACAAATACAAGCAAAATGCGTCAACGGCAACTTCTGTTGAATATTCGGTTGTGCTGAGGTTGGCTGAGCAGTATCTCATAAGGGCCGAAGCGTATGCACATCAAGGAGAAATTGAGGCTGCGAAAAATGATCTTAATATCATTCGTACTGCCGCAGGCCTTCCCTCTTCCCCAGCAGAAAGCATTGATGATATCCTTTTAGCTATACTCCAAGAGAGGAAAATGGAATTTTTCACCGAACATGGGCATCGCTTTTTTGATCTGAAGCGATATGGAAATCTTGACCTTGTCCTAGGTAACATAAAACCGGGATGGAATACTACCGATGCCTTGTGGCCGATACCTGAAACAGAATTATTGACTAATCCAAATCTTGGAAGCCAAAATCCGGGATATTAATATTAACGAATGAATACAATACTAAAAAAGATACTATCTACAGGTAGCATCCTTCCGCTTATTTTCTTATTGACAGGATTGCTATCATCAGCACAGGATTCTAAATTGCCGCTTACCGTAGAAGATTACGCCAAATGGAGCCATACATTCCTCGGTGAATTATCTGCCGATGGCAGCTGGTGCAGCTATACACTTAGTTATGAAAATGGCATGGATACACTATTTGTAAAAAATATCCGTAACCATAAGTCATTTGCTTTTCCAGCATCGGCAAACGGTACCTTTGCTAAAAATACGTTTTCGGCTTTAGGGCAGGACAAAGTGCTACGAACGCTTTTATTAAAAAGCGGTAAAATTGTTGAAACGAAAGGTATTCGTCAATTTGAATATGGCCTTAATGATTTTCGTGTTATTGGTATGACAGATGATAGTGCTATAGTGGTTTTGAATGAGCAGGCGAAAGAAATCTTCAGAAGGGATAATGTTCTCCGCTTTGAAATTTCTCCACAGAAAGATAAGCTGGCATTTTGGGTATATGAAAATGAGAAATCCATTTTTTATTGTCTGGATCTTTCCAGCCTGCAAATAACCCAAATCCACGAAGAGACAGGTAAAAATATAGGAGGTGTGCGGTGGAGCGAAAATGGGGAAAAGTTGCTGAGTACCGCCCAAGATCAGGAAGCTAACAGGTTGACTGCATTACTTTATGATATAGAGAAAAATAAAAAGACACTTTTAGATGACATAATTAAAAAGGAATATTCGAACTGGGAATTTCAGGTGGTTCATATGGATTTTTCGCTGGATGGAACCAAAGTGCACGTTCAGCTCTATCCACCCGCGGATAGTATCGAAAAACCTGAAAGAGCGGAAATATGGAACGGAAACGATAAAAGACTTTATCCGCTGCGTGCGCATGACCAACCCGGAAAAAAACCGGAATCGCTTTTTGAATGGACTCTGGCAAGCGGTAGTTTCAGAATGATTTCGACAGGAAATAATAGCTATTACAGCTTATCACGTGATGGTAAATACCTACTAGAATGGGATAAATTTGCAAGGGAACCCCAGTCAAACAAAGAAGCCGATAGAGACATTTATTTAAGGAATCTGCAGTCGGGTGTGACATCCCTACTTGTAAATAAAATTTCGGGAGCCGATTTGATGCTCCTACAATCTCCTAAAGGAAGTTTTGTAACTTGGTATAAAGATGGTGAGTGGTACCTATATTCTTATAAGCATAACAGAACAACTGCTTTAGGGACGCTTTTGAAAACGAGCGTTTCGATTCCTCTTTATGAAGTTCTTGACGAGCTTCGCCCTGTTGATCTTTTATATTTTTCAGAGGATGAGAAGTATGTTTTTATGCGTGATGAATACGACATATGGAAAATTGAAGCTGCTACATTAAAATATAATAGACTGACCTTCGGACGTGAAAAAGGAATTAAATATGAATTTGCAGCAACAGCTCAGAAATTAGTTCCATTTAAATACAGTGGCTACTACACCAGAGTAATTAACACCGATAATCCTATTATTTTAGGTATGTTGAATACCGAATCGCTTGATAGTGGCTACTGTACGATTGATCTAAAAGGTAAGCTAACAGAAATAGTTTATGGTCCACATCGTTACACACAATTACGAAGGGCAGCTACAGGAGCGTTGTTTTACGTAAAGGAGGACTTTTATAACCCACCGTTAATTGAACATAAAAATTTAGCTGGTAAAAAAGCAGATGTTTTGTTTATAAGCAATCCACAACATGGCCAATACGCATGGGGAAGCGTTGAAAAAATCGAATACTTTAGGAGCAATGGCAAAAGGTTGAAGGCACTTGTATACTACCCGCCTAACTTTGATAAGAACAAGAAATACCCAATGATTGTGTATATCTACGAAAATCTATCGAGAGGATTACATAACTATCTCGTTCCCTCTGTTTCAAATTCTATCGGATATAATATACCTGACCTTCTTGCTCAAGGGTACATAGTTTTCCAACCAGATACTGAATCCGACAAAGGAAACCCGGGACCCGCAAATGTAGACTGCGTAGTAAATGCAGTAAAAACTATCGTAGCCAAAGGAAATGTGGACCCTGAACGTATTGGCCTTTATGGTCATTCCCATGGAGGCTATAAGACCTTTTATATTATTTCACAAACTGATATTTTTAAGGCAGCAATCGCCGGTGACGGTATTACAAATATGTTTACAGACTATCTAAGTGTAAGCCTTTATGATATACCACTCTATTGGCGTTACGAACACCATCAATTGCGGATGGGAGAAGAACTTTTTGGCAATGTGCAGCATTATATTGATAATTCTGCTATATACCATGCCGATAAGATAAAAACGCCGCTATTGTCTTGGTCAGGCAAGGAAGATTATCATGTTTTGAAAGAGCAAACTACCCAAATGTATTTTGCTTTGAGGAGGCTGGGCAGAGAACACATAATGCTTCTGTATCCTAAAGAAGGACACTCTTTAGGCGATCGAGAGAATCAGGAAGACCTTCGTAACAAAATTGTCGACTGGTTTGGCTACTACCTGAAAGGTGAATCTAAGAACGAATGGATGCAACCTAAACAATAATACAAAAGCGGTTTCCGAAGAAACCGCTTTTATTTTAGTAAAGGTTAAGGTTCAATCTTCCATAGTAGGTTTGTACACGTGTTCGGAGCAGTCAGCTGATAAACTTGTGTAACACCTGATCGACATAAATCGGAGGTAACATTAGTGTCACACATCTCCGATGTGAGCGCGCAGGGGCTTAGAGGATTTCCCGTTTGAATGTGTCCGTTCACAAATGCTTGAGAATCTGCAACTCCCATTGCAGTTGTCATAAAAGCTCCTGTAATACCTATCGCAAATACCCCCAGGCGTGTTAAGCCAGTTAAAAAATTGTTTTTCATAGTGTTTAATAATTTAGTTGTGATCTACTCTTTTTCAGGTTTTCGATCCAATCCCTGATATGCGGCTTTGTATTTTTTTCTCATGTTAACAAATAGTAGGCTGGTTTGCTACGATTTGAAATAAGAAAATTAAAATGAATGGATACGGCCTAAGTGATACAAAGCGGTTTCAATAAAAACCGCTTTGCTTTGAATTGCACTACGGTTGGATTTTGTAAAGTGTAGTTGCACAGGTATTTGTAGCAGTCAATCTGTACAGTTGCGTGCTGCCAGAGCGGCATACTTCCGCAGTTTCTTCTACGTCACACGTTACGGATGATTGATTACACGGATTAAGAGGGTTACCTGTCTGGATATGGCCAGGAACAAAAGGAGGTGCGTCAGCAGTTCCCATTGAGGTGGTCATAAATGCTCCGGTAATAGCGATGGCAAACACGCCCAGGCGTGTTAAGCCGCTTAAGAAATTGTTTTTCATAATGTTTAATGATTTAGTTGTGATCTACTCTTTTTCAGGTTTTCGATCCAATCCCTGATACATAGCCCTGTATTTTTTACCCGCCAAACAAATAGTGGTCTGGTTTATAAAGACTTTAAACACTAATTTTAAAATAAACGAATGCATCCTGAATAATACAAAGCGGTTTTATTGAAACCGCTTTGCTTTTAATTGCACTACGGTTGGATTTTCCAAAGTGTAGTATTACAGGAAGTTGGAGCACTATTTAACTGATAAAGTTGTGCACCTCCATTGCTAACGCGACATACTTCAGACGTTGTCTCGGTGTTACACATCACTGATGTTTCGTCACACGGGTCGAAAGGATTACCGGTCTGCAGATGACCATTAACAATTGCAAAGGAATCAGCACGTCCCATGGCAGTAGTCATAAATGCTCCCGTAATAGCTATGGCAAACACACCCAGGCGTGTTAAGCCGGTAAAAAAACTATTTTTCATAATGTTAAATAATAAAGTTGCGATCTACTCTTTTTCAGGTTTTCGATCTAATCCCTGATACATGGCCTTGTATGCATTATTTCACGTATTCTGACGTGATATTTTTTCCTAAGTTGTATTTGATAATTGATGTCCCAACCATTGCATAGAAAGCATCCTCATAGACAGCAAACGTCCTTAGCTTTTTGTCTTGCTCATGATAGACATAAAAACTTGCGATATATTTTCCATTCTTCATGTTATATACATCAATGGTACTGGATTCTTTCCGCATGTTTGTCGGCTCAAACCGTCCTAGATTAACGGATTGAATAAATAGCAGGTTTTTATAAACTGTACTGTATTTATTGACAACCAAAGGAGGTGCTGATAGCTGGCTGAACCCGCTTTGCCTTGAAGTACCAACTTTTATTTTGGCAATTGAATTGGTGTCTATTGTTTTACCTTTACTCAAGTGTTCTAATTGAGGATTGGTTATGAGGTATTGATTGCGGTAGCGGTAAACATAGATGAATTTCTTCCAGCGCTCTTCATAGAACATGTCACCATCGGTATCAAATACACCGTCTACCTGTGTTGTCAACACACTTTGAGAATTAAATGCCTTACTGATTTGGAGTTCTTGCCGGCTCAGGTAATTTTTACCAGTCTTGGGATTGACATTCCGGGTTATTATACTACTACTGTCAATTATCGCAGCATTGTTGAAAAATTCAGGTGTTTTTTCAAAACTCTTGATTTTCCAGTCTTTTTTTGATCCCCAAATAATTTCAGGGACAGTACCGTCATAATAATAAAAATCTGAAGGTCCAACGTTGAGTTTTAAATAGATATACTTATCATCAGTAGTTGGAAAGGTAATATCATGGACTTGGATTGAAGTTAGTGCTGTGTCAATTTGAGTAATTCTTTGAAAGGCTTTACTATTACCTAAATAAATCTTTTTATCATTAATGCCCGCGAAATAATAGGTATTGTATTTTAAGTCAAGTAGTTTTCCCTTACGTGCAGTAGCTGGGACAAATTTTCGAATGAAAGGGTTGGATTTAGAAAGCCTGCTTTCTGACACGTTATAAAGTTGCATCAATACTAATGCAGAAATAACTAAGGTAAATAACAATCCCGCACCTGTAAGTGCTGTTTTTTTTAGCTTATCTTTTGTAGTTGTAGAAGATAGATTTATCTGCAATATACCTACCGCTCCGAGTAGAATAAAAAAAGCGTTAAATATCAGGTGTTGCCGCCAACCTAATTTTTCTAGTATTCCTCCACAGGAACATGGAATATAGGAACTGAAATTAAGAATAATATAGATATATGCTGTAAAAAAGCACATTAGCAGGAAACAACAGTAAAGTGCCCATATCCTGAATTTAGGAATCAACAGCCCGATAGCTATTAGAATTTCTGAAATTGGAACCAACCATCTGAGTATTGAAGCATAGGCGCCAATAAGTGGTGATTGCCCGAGTTGAATTGAAAAATCATCGAATTCTAAAAGTTTACTGACAGCTGCATACACAAACAGTAAAATATAAAGCAAACAAATGACCTCAACTGCTATTCTCTTAAATGAAGGTGCTGGTTTCATATTCGCTATAGTAAGGTTTAAATAAGTTGGATTGATAAAGCCAAATTATATTTAAAACTTTGATAATCACATAGCCAAAACAAGACAAAATCACTCAAAAACAGTCATTTACAAAATGAATATAAAAAATTGTCGCAGTTGAAATTACAATACTGTCACAGCATCGGTAAGTACCTCGTCTGCTATAAATGAAGAAGTGTAGGTTATAACATCCAGTTTTCTTTCGGATGAAATAGTGAAATAATGAATATAAAATTCCTCACCGTCATCATCAAAATGAATGATATCGGTAAAGGATTGTGCTATAAGGTTGCCTTTAAGCTTTAGTATTTTACGTGCGGTAACAGGATCAATGTCTTTTTTTACCCGAAAGCGTATAATAGTAGTCATCTGATTACTGTAGTTTTTTTAAAGCTTTTATCTCATCTCTCAGGGTGTTGAACATATCGCGGATACTCTGTGGCTCCAGGCTGTCAGGTTCAGATTCTGTGGTGGCGATACTACAAGCATATTCCCATATCTCCAGTATATCAGATGCTTTAACGGAATACGGCTCGTAAAAGGAATTATCAGAACTCAGCATCAGGCTGTTCTTGCCGTTTCTGTTTATGCGCTTATATACAATACCGTCATTTTTGGTAAGGAGGATATAGGTTCTTCCATCCCTGACTTCGCCAAGAGTTTCTAAATATTTTCCAATGATAAAAGAACCATCCCTGTGGGGTGGCATCGAATCCCCAGATACAGGAAAGGCCCTAAATTTTCCGTTTTTTAGAAAGGGCAGTGAGATTTGCTGTAAGCCTTCGATGAACTCAGGGTCGCTATAACCGGTAAGGTATCCGGCTTTGGCTTTTTGAGGGATGATCTCAATAGTGTTTTCCCCAACTGTGTCAATGGTAATCGGCAACAATATCCGGTTGTCCTCCAGTTTCAGTATCCCATCCATATCAATTTTACGCAAGTCGACATTCAATAGCAGGTCGATGCTGACATGATAGTACTTCGAGATGCGCTTTAGTATATCATAGGGCGCCTCAGAGGTTCCGGACTCATATTTTACATAGCGCGCACGCGCAATTAGAAGCGCTGTGGCAAGCTTTTCCTGAGAAATATTCTTTTGAACTCTCAGGTATCTGATGTTGTCGGAAAATAAAGACATAAGCTTTTTGTTGCTATTTAGAACAGCAAATATATATTATTTTGTTCTAATCTGGTCTAATTTTGTTTCGTACTAAATGTAATGATTTATGGAACGCTCGGTTGTACATATGGACCTTGATACTTTTTTTGTTTCCTGTGTAAGGCTGCAAAACAGCACTTTAGAGGGGATCCCGCTTATTGTGGGAGGCGGGGATCGCGGTGTGGTAGCTTCCTGCTCTTACGAGGCAAGGAAGTTTGGCGTGCATTCCGCCATGCCCATCAAAATGGCGCTCCGCCTGTGTCCTGAAGCCAAAGTGGTAAAGGGTGATATGGAATTATTTTCACGTTTCTCTAATACCGTCTCGCAAATTATCGAGGAACGGGCACCCGTTATGGAAAAGGCATCTATCGATGAATTTTATCTTGACATTACGGGTATGGACAAATTTCATGGCTCTTACAAATGGACTAATGAACTTTCTACTTTGATTACTCATGAGACAGGTCTGCCTATCAGTTTTGCCCTGTCTGTGAACAAAACCGTTTCCAAGATTGCTACAGGCGAAGGCAAGCCCAAGGGCAACCTTGAAATCCCGCAGCCTATGGTACAGCAGTTCCTGAACCCTCTATCCATCCGTAAGATCCCTATGGTGGGCGATGCTACTTTTAAGCTCCTATCACGTATCGCCATACGAAATATACAGACGTTGGCCGAAATGCCCGTCAATGTATTGCAGGAAATGATTGGTAAGAACGGCATTGAGTTGTGGAAAAAGGCGAACGGGATTGATAACAATCCGGTAGAACCTTATCGTGAGCGTAAGTCCCTTTCCACCGAAGATACGTTCCATCAGGATACCACCGATTTGGTATTCCTGCGGTCGGTATTATGTACCATGGTGGAGAAACTGGCCTACCAGCTGCGCAGTGAACAGTGGCTTACCTCGAATGTGACCGTAAAGATCCGCTATTCAAATTTTGATACTGAGACACGTCAGGTAACTTTATCCTATACCGCCTCTGACCATACCCTTACCAAAGCGGTGCTCGAAGCTTTTGATAAACTCTACCAGCGCCGTATGAGTCTCCGCCTTGTAGGGGTGCGTTTCAGCAAACTGGTGCGTGGTTCGTACCAGATCAATCTTTTCGAGGACACACAGGAAATGATGTCGCTGTACCAGGCAATGGATAAGATCAAGAATCGCTTTGGCTCCGGAGCTGTGATGCGTGGTAGCGGGATGTATCATACTAAAGCGTTATAACCATGTACCTGAATTGCCATTCCTTCCATAGCCTGCGATATGGTACGATTTCTGTTGCCGATTTGGTAGCCCGGGGAAAAGCCTTGGGCGTCACCGCTATGGCGCTGACCGATATCAACACGGTAACGGGAGTGTATGAGTTTTATAAAGCCTGTAATGATGCAGGTATTAAGCCACTGGTAGGCATGGAATTTAGGGAGGATAATGAATTGCTGTATGTGGCTTTATCAAAAAACCGTAATGGTCTCGCTCAGATTAACAGGCACCGCACCTTTTTTAATCTTGAAAAATTACCAGTACCGGAAACAGCTCCTGACTTTTCTGATGTGCTGGTGGTTTATCCGATAGAGAATGTTCCCGAAAGTCTGAAAGATTTTGAGTTTATAGGCGTGCGTCCGGAAAACATTTCGCTGCTGATTCGTCCTGAATGGAAGAACAGGCTGGATAAGATGGTTGTACTGCAGCCTGTAACTATTGCAAGCAAACTGGAATACAACCTGCATCGTATCCTCAGGGCGATTGACCTCAATACCCTGGGCAGTAAGCTGACAGCTGCCGATTATTGTGCTGCCGATGAGATGATGAGGACACCGGAAGAAATAACGATGCGTTTCAGCCAATACCCAAAGCTATTGGAAAACACTTTTACTCTGGTAAACCAATGCTCCTTTGAATATGAATTTGGTATCCCTCGTAACAAAAAGCATTATACTTTGGGTCGTGATACGGATCTTGAATTGTTGACCAGCCTGGCTAAGCAAGGGCTCATGAGAAGGTATGGACCGGAAAATAGTGCTGCAAAGGAACGGGTGGAAAAAGAATTAGCTGTAATTCACCAGTTGGAGTTCAGTGGCTATTTCCTGATTACCTGGGACATCATCCGCTTCAGCAATTCAATGGGATTTTTACACATTGGTCGCGGCAGCGGTGCCAATAGCATCATCGCATATTGTCTTGGTATAACGGACATCTGCCCCTTAGAACTTGATTTGTATTTCGAGCGTTTTTTGAACCTTAACCGTAAAAGCCCTCCCGACTTTGACATTGACTGGTCATGGAAAGAGCGCGATGTGATATTGGATTACATTTTCAGGCGCTACGGCGCTGACCATGTAGCCTTTTGCGGCACCAATGTGGAATTTAAATACAAATCCATTTTTCGCGAAGTCGGTAAAGTATTCGGCCTCCCGAAAGAGGAACTGGATGCCTTATCCGGCACCGCTATGGACCAGCACGATAAAAATGAAAAAGTGAAGCTGGTGCATAAGTATGGTATGATGATGGAAAAATTCCCGAACCAGCGATCCATGCACTCCTGTGGCATACTGATTTCTGAAGACCCTATTACGGATTTTACCGCCTTGGAAATGCCGCCAAAAGGATTTCCTATTGTCCAATTTGATATGCACGTAGCCGAAGAAGTTGGCTTTGACAAATTCGACATACTCTCCCAAAGGGGCATCGGCCATATTGATGATTCGGTAAAGCTGATCAAAAAAAACCATGGTATTACAGTAGATATCCGCGACACGTCTATTTCTAAGGATGAAGCTGCGTGTAACGAGTATTTAGGGCAGGGTAAAACCATTGGTTGCTTTTATATCGAAAGCCCTGCCATGCGCGGGCTGCTGCGTAGGTTAAAGTGCGACAATTATAAAGTATTGGTGGCAGCTTCATCTATTATACGCCCCGGTGTAGCGCAAAGCGGCATGATGAAGGAATATATCTTCCGCCATAATTATCCCGACAGGTTCGAATATTTCCATCCGGTATTTGAGCAGCAGCTGGGAGAAACCTATGGCATTATGGTATACCAGGAGGATGTGATCAAGATTGCGCTGCATTACGGAGGTGTGGCAGCTGCTGACGGCGATATCCTGCGCAGGGCAATGAGCGGCAAAGGCCGTTCGAAGGCTGCACTTCAGAAAGTGAAGGATAATTTTTTTGCTTCCTGCGCCGCCCAGGGGCATCCGGAACAATTAAGTGCCGAAATATACCGGCAGATCGAGTCGTTTGCAGGTTATTCATTCTGTAAGGCACACTCGGCATCCTATGCTGTGGAGAGCTATCAGAGCCTGTACCTGAAAGTCCACTACCCTATTGAATTTATGGTAGCTGTCATTAATAACCAGGGTGGCTTTTACCGGACAGAAGTATATGTACATGAAGCGCGTATGTCGGGGGCTGCAATCCATAACCCCTGCATCAACAAAAGCGAAATGGAAACCACACTTTACGGCAAGGACATTTACCTGGGTTTTATGCACCTGCAGGGATTGCAGGGGGAAATTGCCCAAAACATTGTAGAAGAACGTTTGTGTAATGGCGAGTATATTTCATTGGAAGATTTTATAAAGCGCGTACCTATAGGCATTGAAGGATTGCAATTATTGATATACATCGGGGCATTCCGTTCTACCGGAAAGAACAAGAATGAGCTATTGGTAACTGCCCGTCGTATCATGATGAACTTTAAGCCGGAGCACCGCCAGCCGCAGCTACTACCGGAACACGTCAGGGAATATAAGCTACCGGAGTTGAAGCGTTCCCCATTTGAGGATGCTTTCGATGAAATTGAACTCCTGGGCTTCCCGGTATCCGTAACACCTTTCAACCTTTTGAAAACCAGGTATCGTGGCGATGTGATGGCATGCGATTTGGTACAATACCATAAGAAACAGGTGAAGATGCTGGCCTATCTGGTGTCCCGTAAGCACGTCCCAACGAAGATGGGTGCTATGTATTTCGGGACCTGGATCGATGCCAACGGTGCGTTTTTCGATACAGCGCATTTTACCAAAACCCTGAAAGAGTACCCGTTCAAAGGTGGTGGGTGTTATTTGCTTCTGGGGACTGTCGAGGTCGACTATCACTTCCCTACTATCACCATATCGAAAATGGAAAAGATGCCTTTTATTACTGACCCTCGTTACAGGGAAACAGATGCTGAAAGTACACTAACACAAGAAAAACTCCGGGAGGATGTGTCGATGACACAACGTGCGCCTTACCCCCAGGAAC
>QFQM01000519.1 GCA_003243255.1 Flavobacterium psychrophilum
CATCCTTTCTCAATTTTTCTACGCCATGCTTAAAGGCATTTTCTACCATAATGATAAGTAGCAAAGGCATAATTTTAACGCTCCGATCTTCAGCGTCTATATCAAAGCGAATAGTAATCTCCTTATGGTACCGCATTCGGTGTAAGTCCATGTAATTTTCGAGGTAGGCAATTTCATCGGATAATGTCACCCAATCATTTTGTCCTTCATAAATACTCTAACGCATCATGTCAGATAGCTTGAGAATTAACTGCTGCGCTTTAGCCGTGTCTTGCTCCACTAACCCATACAGATTATTCAGCGTGTTGAAAAAAAAGTGAGGATTCACCTGACTTTTTAAGTGCATTAATTCGGCCTGTGTTTTTTCCTTTTTGAGCCGGAGTATGAATTTGACCTGAATAATTACCCATCGTATCATCCAGATGGCCATAGTCGTAAAAAACAACAGACTGAAAACTATAAATTCATCCGTGTCTCCCAACACATCATTGAGAACCATAATCAAAATGGCCGTGACGATGAAAAAGTAAGGCACCAGCTTTTGAAGAGCTGGCTTATTGAAAAGCTTTTGAAAAAAAGTCATCCTACAAAATTATCCAAAATTCAAAGCACATCTATTCTTTGTTACAGATGTATCAGCTGGTGTGGCAAACACATGGTTTACTGGTTTGAATGTTTTCTTATCCCGATAAAAGCAATCCACACCTGGAGAGCATCCGTCCATCCCTGTTCTTTTTTCAATTCTTTTATCCACCCTAGTATTGGATCAAAATTAACTTAATCATGGACAATCTGATCATCACTGACCTTTCCAAAACTTATAACAATGGAGTTAAAGCACTCCGGAATATTTCATTGCAAATACACAAAGGTATGTTTGGCCTGCTTGGCCCAAATGGAGCCGGTAAGTCAACGCTCATGCGCACGATAGCGACTCTGCAGGAAGCGGACTCTGGAAGCATGCAATTAGGAAGCCTCAATATTCTCGAACACCCGAATGAGCTGAGAAAAGTGTTGGGTTATCTACCGCAACAATTTGGTGTATACCCAACACTGTCTTCTGAGATGTTATTGAGCCACCTAGCCGTTTTGAAAGGGATTATGAATCGGAACGAACGTAAAGACATTGTACACGCTCTTCTCCATAAAGTAAATCTTTTTGAAGTACGAAAGCAAAAACTGGGTGAGTTCTCAGGAGGAATGAAGCAACGCTTTGGCATTGCTCAAGCATTGTTGAATAATCCTAAGCTGTTGATTGTAGATGAACCGACAGCAGGACTAGATCCTGTAGAGCGCAACCGCTTTTATAATCTATTAAGTGAAGTGGGTGAGCAAACCATCGTGATCCTCTCCACGCATATCGTTGATGACGTGAAAGAATTATGCCCCAGGATGGCCATCATTAACAAAGGGAGAGTGATTATTCAGGGGAACCCCATCCAAATTATGGAAAGCTTACAGGGTAGGTTGTATGAGAAGACGATACATAAGAATGAATTGGAGCAATACAAGAAGGAATATCAGGTAATCAGTGATCGCCTGTATTTAGGAAAACAGCTTGTTCATGTGGTCAGTGACACCTATCCAGGGTCAAACTTCAAATCCATTGAGGCTAATCTGGAAGATGTTTATATGTCTCAAATTCTTAATTCCTAATTCTATCCCCATGCTATACGAGTTTTTTATATTCGAAATTAACTACAGATTGAAGCGCCCTGAAACCTATTTATTCTTTCTGCTTCTATTCTTGTTCTCGGTGGTTGGCATTGAGTTTATTTTTCATGGAATTGATATCGGGTTAGTCAAAAAGAATTCACCCTTTGTGATTGCTAAAGCCATGGGCGCCATTACTGGACTGTCCATGATTATTGCGTCCATGATAATGGGTGTTCCCGTACTGCGCGATTTTCAGTACGACATTACTTCACTTATCTATGTCAACCCGATCTCCAAAAGGAATTACTTATGCGGCCGTTTCTTAGGATCCTTTGTTGTGT
>QFQM01000520.1 GCA_003243255.1 Flavobacterium psychrophilum
TTGGATCATCTGCCTGCGCCTTATACAAACCGGCCTGAAACAATTGAATCAGGCCCGCCAGGCCGACATGCCGGGAGCATAGCCTGAACACCGCTAACCCCGAAGCCGGACGTTAGATTGTCTTAAAAGCCAACAGCAGAGCTACTATGCACGTGCCTTTCTGTGTTTGATAGTAGATCCTGCCACTCCAAAATCTTCCGGCAGTTCAACTGTCGATACCGATTGGATGCCAATTCGTAAAAGCGCCATATGGTGAATAGTGTGCTCCAGTGTATACATCAGTTCACGGAGATACGTGGTAGTGACCTGAGTCAGTGAAGCGTCATTAGCGCCGTAAGCGGCTACCAATATCAATGGTTTATCTATCTCTTGAATAAAGCGGCAAATTTCCATCAGTTTTTCTATAGCGCGGATGCGATGAGTTTCTATCTCATAATCACGCTTTCTGGCATCATAGTTAACATAGCCTGTTTTATATCCTTTGTCCAGTTCCTGGAAAAATTCGATGATATGCCTGGTGTGCTGACCAATAGAGGCATTGGATAACAAAGGAACCTTCTGTGCATACTGTTCGTTCGTAAGTTTTTCCAGGACTTCTTGTAATTGATAAAGTACATATGCTGTTGGCTGTGTCAACTGATTGGTCATACTTCCTTGAATTATTACTGTTTTTTTACTGTTGGCCATTGTTGGTCAGCCTTCTCGATCATGGCGCCCTGATCTTTCATCCACAGTTGTTTTACCTTCATATTATAGTTGAAATACAACTTATCATTCACTATCGTCCAGGTTTCAGCTTGCGTCGGTGCTTTGTGGCCCTCAGCTGTACCGTAGGCGCAATATCCGCCGTATTGGGGAGCATATCGTTCAGGATTTCCCTTGAAAGCTTCAAGATTTTCTTTCGAAGAAAAAAGCCATTGCACATCCTTGTATACATAGGCCAGGCTGTCAAAACCCTTTACCGGGTTTGATTCCTTGAAAAAGGCGACGGCATCATATCCCCTGATCGCTTTGCCATCGGTGGTAAATACTTCCTGTTTTTGAGCATTTACGCCCATTACTGCAAACAGCAATAACGTTGCTGTGAAAGAAAGAAATTTCATCTTTAATTTTTATGAATGAATAATGAGTAAAAACCTATCCCTTTTTAGTGTCAGGTATCTTATGGAATTAATCGATTGATATGCTGTATTGAACGTTGGCAACAAAACTTCTTGTTAGTCCGTCGGCCCGCACATCCCTTACTATAAAAGGAGTGGCAGCAATCAGTTCAAGACTTGTTTTGTTCTTAAATTGTTTGCTTGCCATAATTGTTCCGTTAAGCGTCAGCCCCTTCGAGCCGTTAATGCTTGCCCGCTTCCCAAACTGGTCTTCATAAGTGTCATTGCCAACGTGGTAAATAGCCAGTACACCTGGTTTTATGGTGAAGCCTTTCCCGGTGTTGAAATAATAGCCGGAGCGTAACAGTACATCGGATTTTCTTCTGAAAAAGTTGGTCGGCGCAAAACTTTCAGCCCGTTTGTCGGAATATTCATGGGGAAAAAAGGTGTTCTTGTTGTTTTGAATTACCGGAACCTGAACACCTGCATTAAATTCCCAATGCCTATGCAGGATATAATTGATGCCCAATATAGCATCATAAGTGCCGAGACTTGATTGATAATCGAGTGGCAACGCACCCCCTGCATTGTTTTTTTGATTGGAACTTGTAAAGGGTATCTTTATTCCTGCCAGTATCCGTAAGTTGTTGGTTGCGTCATCGTCATTGGCTTTATAAGTCGCGATCCCATAAAAATCACCAATACCAAAGCTGTTTCCCAGGAAGCCATTAGCATAGGTGGCTGTAACCTTGCCTGAAACTGAAAAATGCCTACTCAGTTCCTGGGTATATTGCAGATAAGGATTGATGGTAAACGTATTCTCTTCACCCGTTCCGGTATTGCTTCCAATATCGATCCTTCGTTTTTCTGATGCATGTGTGCTAATGCCC
>QFQM01000521.1 GCA_003243255.1 Flavobacterium psychrophilum
AGCTTGTTCCGTCACTGTTGAAAAATTGAACAACAAAACCTTCAGAGTAAAAAGGTATTCCATCCGGTGAAACAGGAACATACATCGGCCCATACGAAGGAAGCCCGGCTAGTATTTGATAACGTTGCGCTGACAAGATGGATGTAGATTATAGAACCAATAATTATACGACTGCTATTATACACTATTTTGGGTAAATTAGCCAGAACTGGCTTGTTTGGTTGCAGGCCACCACAAACAGTGAATCCCATTTATGTTTTGGAGCACCTGCCTGAGTATGATTAGTAATCCTTTCTGGAAACCTCTTTGCCATGCTCATATACAATCTCTGATTTGAGTTGACCGTTGTCATCAAATGTCTTGGTAATACCATGCTCCTTGCCGTTTTCCATTTCCTGGTAAATCTTGAGAACACCGTTGGTATAAGTAAATTGTTTGCCGTGCCTTTTATAGTCTTTGTACTCCTGTTCATTGTGGTTAAGGTGCCCTGGCCAACCGCTATAGTCAAAAACATATAAACCCGTACCATCTTTGAGCGTTTGCACACCCTGTTCGTTCCAGCAATTATGAAGGATGAAATCCCCGTTGATAAACTCTGCCTCAAATTGCTTGCTGCCATCCCTGTGGTATTTTAGCCACCATCCTTCCCTTTGAAACGAAGATATGAATACGGCGGTCTCTGCAAGCTGTCCATTATCATGATACATTGAATGTTTAAAGCCATTGGGAATGGCCTCCTTTCGAATAGAAAGCTTCAAATGTCCATTCTCAAAATATTCGTCCCGCTCTCCGGTCTGTTCGCCATTTAGATAATGTATTACCTCTTTGGGATTCCCGTTTTTATAGAAGCTTTTGAATGGCTCACTTACAATACCATTTTCAACAATGAATTCCTTGCCTTCTTCATCCAGGCAAAATTCATCAGGATGTTTACGGATATAGTTTTCTAAGTTCTTCATGGTTTGCTCGTTGAGCTCATAATACGCATCGTCAAGCTCCTCCATGTCTTCCAGCTGATTATACAGGCCACTTAAACCTTCAAGCCCTGTAGTTCTTGCCTGCTTCAATTTCTTGGAGTCTCTTAAATAAAGCTCATAGGAGCGGTTCACAAGTTCAGCCATGATGAGATCACCTATATGCTTTAGCGATTTTATGATAGTAGGCGTATACTTGCCATAATCATTAAAGTAATATTGAATAAACCCGCCATTGTTTACCTGCATATCCAGGAGAAACCAATAATAAGCAGCTTTTTGCCCATAGGAAAACGCCTTGCCGCGCTCTTTTTCATATTTCTTTTCTCCGATGTATTCAGCTAACGGCTCAAAAATAAACGAGCCAAAATCAGACCCGGTGAGCGTAAAGAAATTATCCTTATTCAAAGAGGGTTTATAGTGATTGGCTTTATCAAATTCCCAATAAGGATCGTTTTCGGGATTGGCAGACCTGAATAAATTGAATATACCCATTGACAGTAAGCGGTTTAGAATAATTATACAGGGAAATTAAGCATAACATTTTAAATAGCATACAGCCTGGAGAGATACCTTCACATGAGGACCAGCATTCGATAGAGAATCGTTTTACTGCTTTTTCATAGAGGCAGCAATATCTACAAAAGGAGCCACCCATACCTGCGATTCATTTTTCTTCAGGAACTGAAGCAATTCCCTGTGAGCTTCCGCAGATACGTTGATAGAATGATCGCCTCCCACACCATGAAAAACAAAAATAACCAGCGCATTGCTCTCCATAGCCTTTTTAACGGCGTCTATCAGTTGAGTACCTGTATTTCCGTTAGGCGCCATCCACTGGATAGTCCTGCCACCAAAACCATTCACTTCATCGGCATCAGGAGTGCCATCGCGCATGGCTACAAAGTCATCCTTTACTTTATAAAGAAAGGAAGAGTCTGCAACTTTCGAATCGCCACAGGGGCAGGCCAGCGTTCTTCTCTTTTTGCCGTCGGTGGCTTCCAGTAGCGCAC
>QFQM01000522.1 GCA_003243255.1 Flavobacterium psychrophilum
TTAATAAAAAATGTTTTTTCTGAATTAAACCCGTTATTCATCATTTAAATTGATCAGATTTATCCTATTGATTTAGTATTTCAATTGGTTTTCGCGTGGTAGTACATCTATCATTACGCTAAATAACCACCCTGCATGTTAAATCGGGCTTAATACAGGAACGACATTTAGATGAAAAAAACTTTGTCGCTGGGAATTATAGTTCTGGCTTATGGATTAAGTCTTCCCGCGTTGGGAACAGATACCGCTACCTTAACTATTAGCGGCACCGTTGTCGCGCCGACCTGCAGTACCGAAGTGGTAAATGCTCACCTTCAACAGCGCTGCGGCAACACTACCCACGTTTCCAGTACCGAACAAACTGTCACGTCGGTGGCGAGGGGAGTAACAACGGAACTGGTAGCCATTCCGGGCAGCGATAATCGTCAAATTATCCTTAATCGCTACGACTAGGATAGTCTCATTTATATAGCCCACATCACTCCTGTGAATGGTGTGGGCTTTTTTATTTATTTTAAAAATAAATATGAATGGTAAATTACGTTAACTTATTAATTGTGGAAATAAGCTTGGTTCTTATCTATTTGTTGCGATTATATCGCATTGAGTAAATTGTTTTAAAAAAAAAAAACATTCCATTTACATTGCGGTAACGATTTAAGCGTGTAGATTCTAGTTACAGGAATAACACCATGTAATAAATCTAAATATATTGATTAAGGAAGATACTATGAATCGTTCAATTATTGCTGCTGTATTGGCTGGGGTATTTTTGAGTGGCGGGGCTTTTGCTGCTCCTGCAGAGGAAGAAGGAACTTTAACCATTGCTGGTGAAGTAACAGGTACTGCTTGTCGATTCGATAATGGAAATAACGTTTCTGCAATTGAATTAGGAAATGTACCTGCTTCGGCATTTCAAGGTTACGGTGTTGGCGTCGATGTTCCATTTGGCGAAAATGAAGCGACAACACCAATGGTTTTGGTATGCGATCCAACCAAAGATGTAATTATTAAAGTTGATGGTGCTGCTTTTGATTATAATGATGTTATCGAAAACACCGTGGCTCAGGGATCTGGTGGTGCTACCGGTGTTGGTTTTAAATTATACCACAAAAATAAATTAATTGAAAAAGACGGAAAATCAACGCTTACTATTTCTGATCTTAAATCATTAGGCGATAATAAATATGAGTTGCTTCTTTCTGCGCGGTATGCAAAAACTGCAACTAACGTTTCTGAGGGTAAGGTAAACGGAACTGTAAAACTGATGGTCATACAGGAATAATGTTATGCCGGCAACTCCGGTTGCCGGCATAAAATAAGGAATGAAAAATGAAGATGCTATGTGCGGTAATCACATTATCAGTTGTTACACCAGTTCATGCAGGGATAGTGATTTATGGCACAAGAGTTATTTATCCCGCGGAAAAAAATGAAATAACGCTGCAATTAATGAACCAGGAACAAAATGCCTCTCTGGTTCAGGCTTGGGTCGATGACGGTAATACTTCATTACCGCCAGAGAAGATCCAGGTTCCCTTTTTATTAACTCCTCCAGTGGTCAGGGTGCCGGGCAATTCAGGGCAACAGCTCAAAATCAAGAAAATGCCCAATATGTTGCCGAACAACAAAGAGAGTCTGTTTTATCTTAATGTACTGGATATTCCGCCTAATAATCCAGCAAATGCTGGTAAGAATGTTATAAAGTTTGCAATGCAGAATCGTATTAAACTATTTTACCGTCCATCAGGTATTGCGCCCGTTAATAGTGAGACTTTCAAAAAAATAGTATTGTCGCGCAATGGCAAGGGTTTTATCATAAAAAATGACAATGCTAATTGGGTTACGGTGGCTGAGATAAAAATTGGCAGTGTGAAAATAAATGATAAATCAGTGATGGTAGCGCCGTTTTCTAGTGAACCCGTCATGGCTAAAAGTAGTAACGCTAACCAATATAAATTAACCATTATCAATGATTAT